>JANPIT010000490.1:0-7649 GCA_031425115.1 Opitutaceae bacterium
GCCGGGTTGATCGCGTGGCGCGATCAAGACTTTCGGAAACTGAAAGGGATTGGCCGGGTGAAAGCGCTGCAATTGATCACCGTGATGGAAGTCGCGCGCCGGGTGGTGACGCAGCAAGCCGGCGAAGAGCCGATGCTCAACCGCGCGGACCTGATTCTCGCTTATCTCCAGCCGCTCGTGATGGGGCTGGAGGTAGAAAAATTCTACGTCCTTTGTCTCAATCGGAAGAACCGGCTTTTGAAGCGCGTGGAACTCACGTCCGGCACAGCCACGGCCGCCCTCGCCCACCCGCGCGAAGTTTTCCGCGCGGCGATGCGCGAAAACGCCACGGCGATCATTTGCGCCCACAACCACCCTAGCGGGGATCCCGCCCCAAGTGCGCCCGACCTGCAGGTCACCCGGCTCCTGCGCGAAGCCGCCCGCACGGTGGACATCCAGCTCCTCGATCACGTCATCGTCGGCCGCGCCGGCTACGATCCCATCGGCAAGGGCTACTACAGCTTCCGCGAAGCGGGACTCCTATAATCGCCGCGCCCGACGGCGCCAAGCGGCACACCTGCCACGGAAAGGGCGATACGTCTGGACCGCTCTAAAAAATCCCGCGGACTCGAGCCGCGGGAGGAAAGTGGTGGTAGGTGATGGATTCGAACCATCGAAGGCGTTAAGCCGGCGGATTTACAGTCCGCCCTCGTTGGCCACTTGAGTAACCTACCAATTCAAAGAGGGCGGAAAGTCGCCAGTCCGCCGGACGACGGCAAGGAATTTTTTCGGGCAGTTTGCGCTGCCGCCTCGCGGACGCGGAAACGCCGCCGTGCGCTACCCGACAATCTTCGTGTAGGCCCTGCCCTCGTTCTGATCGATTCGCTCGGGCCGACCTTGGTGCGGGTAGATCACCTTGGTGTGATCGAGGCCCAACAAATGGAGGATGGTGGCGTGCAGGTCATGCACATGGAGGCGATCCTGCACCGCGTAGAGCCCGAGATCGTCCGTCGAGCCGATCGACTGGCCGCCCTTCACGCCGCCGCCGGCCATCCACATCGTAAAACCCGTCGGGTTGTGATCGCGACCGCCTTTCTGCTCCGCCATGGGCGTGCGACCGAACTCGCCACCCCAAATCACCAAAGTCTCGTCGAGCAGCCCGCGTGCCTTGAGGTCCGCGAGCAGGCCGGCGATCGGCTTATCGACGGAGCGGCAAAGCCGCGTGTGGCTGGTCTCCAACTCGGTATGGCTGTCCCAACCGCTGCCCGCACCGCTGTAGAGCTGGACAAAGCGCACCCCGTGCTCGACGAGCCGCCGCGCGAGCAAGCAATTGCGGCCGAAGACGGCCGTTTCCTTCTGGTCGAGACCGTAAAGTTCTTTTGTCGCCGTGGTCTCTTTCCGCAAATCGACCACTCCCGGCGCCTCCGCCTGCATCTGGTAGGCAAGCTCGTAGCTGCGGATCCGCGCTTCGAGTTCGGTGTTGTCCGTGCGCGTCGAGGCGTGCCGCGCATTCAGCTCGGCCAGCAGGTCGAGTTTATCGCGTTGGCGAGCGGGCGTCATACCTTTCGGCACGTCCAGATTGCGGATCGGCACCCCGTCCGGGCTGAACTCGGTGCCTTGGTGCACCGCGGGCATGAAACCGGTGCCCCAGTTGCGCGACCCGTTGATCACTTCCTTCTCACTGTCTTTGATGACCACGAAACCGGGAAGGTTCTGGTTGATCGTGCCCATGCCATACGAAACCCACGCGCCGAGCGAGGGCCGGCCACCGAAAATCGAACCCGTGTTCATCTGGCAAACGCCGCCAGCGTGATTGATACCATCGGACACGCAGGACTTGATCACCGCGAGATCGTCAGCGTGCTGCGCGACATGCGGAAACCAGTCCGACACCCACAGCCCGCTCTTGCCGTGACGCGCCCACGTGCGCTTAGAACCGAGAATCGGGTTGTTCGACTCGCCCATCGCGAGGATGGGCTCCTTGAAGCTCGGCGGCAGCTTCTGGCCCGCAAGCGTGTTCAGCAACGGCTTGTAATCGAACGTATCCAGATGGCTGGGACCGCCCTCCATGAAGAGGAAGATCACATTCTTGGCCTTGCGACTGCCGCGCGCGACCTTGGCCCCCGCCTCCGTCACGCTCCCGGTCGCGCCCAGCGCGGGGTTCTTCAACAACGCCGCGAGCGCGACCGCCCCAAAGCCGCAGCCCGCCGTGCGGAGAAAATCACGGCGAGAGGTGGGGATATCGAAATTATTACAGGGCATGGGGACAGAAGGGGCTTGGAGAATCTGGAACTCAGGAAATCAGGAACGAAAAAGGAACAGCCTGAAGACGAGAGCGTTTTTCCGAAGGCTTTTTCCTGATTTCCTGAGTTCCAGATGACTCAATGCAGATACAGAAACTCGTTTGAGTTGAGCAGCACGTGGCAAAGGTCCGCCAGCGCGCGGGTGCGTGGATCCGCGCTCTCAACCAGAGCAGCCCCGCCCGCCCATTCAAAGCCCGCGACGGCGCCTTGCTTCGCGTGCCAAGCAACCCCACCGGGAGCCCAGCGCGCCGGGTCGCTCGAGAGATCGGCGTCGGGGAGCACGCCCGAGACGATGCGGATCGCATCGATTTGTCCGTCGAACTGGCTGGCGCCGCGCCGGTGCAGACCACCGATTACGGGCGTGGCCTGGCCCAGGCCGAATTTGCCCACCAGCGCCTGCTTCACGACCGCCGTCCGCCGCTCGCTCTCGGGCTGGCTCAAATCGCGCACGTTAAACGTGACCGTGTGGTCGTTGGTCGAAACCTTCGCGACGACATGGTATCGCGTTTTCAATTCCAAGTGCAGCCCGGACGCCGCGACCTCGTAAGCCGTGTTCATATTATCGTCTTCCCCGACGAGCTGCAGGATCAAGTTGCGCGGCTTGTAGGCAGATTTCGCGCCGGTGACGCCCAGGCTCCAGCCGTGGCCCTCCAGCGACGCTTTTTCACCCGTCCAGCGCGAGGCGATCGTTCGCACTGCTGCACCCGTATCGACGCTATCGAGAGTAATGATCGCTTCCACGGTGAACTCATCACCCTCCTTGGGCGCGGCGCGCACGATCAAGCGCTCGTGCAGGGTATTTTCACGGAAGCGGCCGGGCGGCCCGGCCACGACTTCGATGGGCGCGGCGACCGTCGACACGCTCTCGTCCGAAGTGCGGGAGCGCTTTTCCACAAAACTCTCCGCGAGCTTCAGCTCGTCCGCTGACGGCACGCGGCCCAAAACCGCTTGCCAAGCCGACGCGACGGTCGGTGAGCTCGCGGCGAGTTTGCGCGCCCGCGTGAGCGGCCAGTCACCGTTCATGAAGAGTAGCGCCTGCAGCGGTGTGGCCGTTTGCTGGCGTTCGGCGGTGCTCGAGAAGCCGGCGGGCGCATCGAGGCTGCGCAAGAATTCGTTCTGCGTATTACGTTTCTTGATCGTGTAGATCGCCCGGCGCGGGGACGTCGTCGCGTCCTGGGAAGGTCCGCCCGCCGTGAGGTCGAGCTCGCCACTTGCGGCCAGCATCGCATCGCGTGCTTGCTCGGCATCGAGCCGGCGAGGACTGAAGCGCCACACGTATTTATTCGCCGGATCGACCATGGCCGCTTTGCCCGCAACCGGGGCGCGGGCGGTCTGCTGGTAGGTGGCCGATAGCAGGATATCGCGGTGGAGGGCTTTGATTCGCCAGCCTCCCGCAACGAACCGGCCGGCCAGCCAGTCCAGTAATTCTGGATGCGTGGGTCGCTCGCCCAGATGGCCGAGATCGTTGGGCGTGCCGGCGAGGCCGCGCCCGAAATGATACTGCCACACGCGATTCACGATCACGCGGGTTGCGAGCTGATTGTCAGGCCGCGTGATCCACGCCGCGAGCGCGGTGCGGCGGCCCGTCGAATTCTCCAGGGGCGTGATCGCGGGCGGCTTCGGATCGATCAACGTGAGGAAGCCCGGCTCGATCGCGCGCTCTCCTTTCTTGGACTTCATCAACGTGGGCGGCGCCACCGGGCCGGTATCGGTCGCGACCAACGCGGACAACAACGGCTTGGGCTTCAGCTCATCGAATTTCTTCAGCTCCACTTCGAGCTGGCGATAGCGCGCCTTCTCCTCGGCGACCTTGAGCGCTTTTTGCGGATCAAAATTTTCGCGCTCATACTGTAGTTGGCGCTCGGCGAGCGTGGCCAGCACGTGCTCATGGGGGGCGCGCTGCGTGGGCGTCTTGTCGAGCATAGCCTGAAGATCGTCG
The DNA here is from genome assembly GCA_031425115.1 of Opitutaceae bacterium. Classification (GTDB taxonomy): domain Bacteria; phylum Verrucomicrobiota; class Verrucomicrobiia; order Opitutales; family Opitutaceae; genus ER46. Next base: position 4,222 of record JANPIT010000490.1, read on the forward strand.
GTAAATTTGTCGTGCGCTTTGCGGACCGCCTTCTCGACCGCCGGCCCCACCAGCGCGTCCATCTGCGCGCGAATATCCGCGGTCGCTTTTTCCCATTCTGCCTGGCCACGCGCGTGACGCGCCCGCTCTTCCGGCGTGGCAAGCGCGAGGTCAGTGCGCCAATTCACGGGCTGAAAAAACGCCCGCAGCGCAAAATAATCCTTCTGCAGGATCGGGTCGAATTTGTGGTCGTGGCAGCGCGCGCAGCCGAAGCTGAGACCGAGAAATACTTCACCGGCATTGTCCGTGAGATCGTTGAGAATCAACTCCGCCTGCCCGCGCACGTCGCGTTGGTTCCATTCGTAAACGGGATTACGCAGATAGGAAGTTGCGACGAGGACCTCCGGCTTGTCCGGCGCGATCTCGTCGCCGGCGAGCTGTTCGCGCACAAATTGATCGTAGGGTTTGTCGGCGTTGAAACTGGCGATCACGTAATCGCGATACGGCCACGCGCCCGGGCGCAGCGCGTCCGCCCGGTAGCCGTCGCTCTCAGAATAGCGCACCAGATCGAGCCAGTGCTGCGCCCAGCGCTCACCATAGCGGGGACTCGCGAGCAGCGTATCGACGAGCCGCTCGAAAGCGCGCGGATCCGGATCGGTGACGAATGCCGCCAGTTCCTCGCGCGTCGGGGGAAGTCCGTGCAAATCGAAATAAACCCGGCGCGCGAGCTCCGCGCGGTCCGCCGCCGGCGATGGCACGAGGCCGAGCTCCGTGTGCTTCGCCGCAATGAAACGATCGATATCGCTGCGCGCCCACCCCGCGCCTAGGCCCGCGGGCGGCTGCGGTTGCGTGAGCGGCTGAAACGTCCAAAACGCGCGCGCTTCCGGCGTGAAACCGTGTTCATCGCGCGCTACCCGGCTCGGGCTCTCCGCCGGCCACGGCGCCCCGATCTCCACCCATTTCTCCAACCGCGCGATGTCCTCGGGCGCGAGCTTGCCCTTGTCGGAGGGCGGCATCTGCAAATCTTCGTTTTTATAGCGGATGGCCTCGATCAGCAGGGATTTCTCGACGTCGCCGCGCACGATCGCCGGACCCGTCTCACCTCCGCGCAGAATATCCCCGATGTGATCGAGCCTGAGACCGGACTTTTGCTTTTTCTCACCGTGACACTCGTAACAGTGCGTCGCGAACAGCGGCCGAATTTCTTTCTCGAAGAACGCGAGCTTCGCGCGCTCGGCATCATCGGCGGCGCAGGCAGCACCACCGAGGAGCGCGGTGAACACAACGATCGCCGCCCGCACGTGGCCGCCAGCGTGAGCGCGTGGCAAGGTGTGCCCGTCCTCTCGCTCCCGCTCGTCGCTACGAAAATGATGTTTGGATCGCATGGGGTAAATGTTCAGCGCACGCGCAAGGTCGGCGGGCGCGCGGAGGGATGTTCTTTGGAAGCGAACGCGTGCACAAGGCCCGACGGATCGCTCTCCCCAGTCTCGCGCACGAGGACGAAAGTCGCAAGCCCGTTGGTGTCCGAGCGAATGAACTCGGCCAGCGCCGTGCTCCGGATGGTCAACGGATTCCCGGACCCGCCGCGCGGCAGCGCAAACTCCGCCAGCCTCCGCACGCGGGCGTTCGGGGGCCAGTCATCGCTTAACGGCGCCATCGCCGCTTCCCAGCCCAACGTGGCCTCGCGCCAGCCATCGAGCGCTTCATCGGTCACGCCATAAACGGCAAAGATCGCATCCGCCACCATGGCGGAGAACCCAAGTCCGCTCGGTTCCGGGTCGAGCATGAGTTGCACCTCAGTGACGACGCGCGCGTCGATGCCGCTGAGATCGAAGGTGAGGAAGCCGCGCCGCTCATTGCGCCGGCTGAGCTCGAGTTCGGTGTGCTTCACCATGACGAACGGCTCCAGGCCCGCGGTCGTCGTGTAACCGCGCCGCACATACGCATCCTTGCCCCGGCCGAACGCGGTCGTGATCGCCGTCCAACCGTCGATCGGTGGTTCCGGCTCGAAGCGTCGCGGCTCGACCGCTCCCGTCGCGGGACCCGACGCGATGTGATATCTTTCGCCCGCCAGCAGCCGGCGCACCCGGCCGCCGCTCGCATCGCTCAAGCTGACCTCGCCCTCGAAAACATAGACGTGCGAGTTCCCCGCCGAACCCGCCGTCACGCCAAAGCGCGTGCCCAAGTCGACCACCCGCAGATCCGCCGTCTCAATCGTGAAACCATGCGCCGACGCCGGCACCTCCGCGGTCACCGAGCCTTCGAGCAGCCGGCCGCTCATCGCGTTGATGATTTCAAATTTCGTCGGCGCCTCGAGCGTGACACTGGCTCCACTCGCAAAAGCCAGCGTGGCGATACCCTCGACAAGCGCGAGCATGCCCGGACCAAGCTTGGCATTTTCCACCGTGGGCAACGTCGAGCCGGCCCAACGCGTGTTGCTGGACTGCACGAGGGTGGCCGCGAATATCGGCTGCGCCGCGGGAGCAACCGGCGGCCGCCGAAACCAAGTGGCCGCGAACACAGCGCATGCGGCCGTCGCGAGCGCCACGCTCGCCCAAGTCGGCCACCGCAGCGTTGCGATTTCCGTCGGGGTGGCGTCCTGGACACTCTCTGCAAAAATCTGCGGAAGCCGATCGCGCTCCGCCCGCAACAGCGCCTGCAGCCACACCCGCTCCGCATACGCGGCCCGCAGCGCCGGATCCTGCAGAGCCTCCTTCTGAAAAGCCTCGCGCTCATCCGCCGACAGCCGTTCGTCCAAGGCGCGCTCGATCCGGCCCGCGTCACGTGAGGAAAGTGAGCTCATGCGGAATGGGGCAGCGCGTTCGAGGCGTGCCGATTCACGCACTCGCTCAAAGCCTTCCGTATCCGGCTCAGCAGCCGGTAAACCGCTTCGGCCGACCGATCGGTTTTGGCGGCGATCTCATCGACACCGCATTCCTCGTAATAGCGCGCCACCACGATGGCGCGATGCGCCGCGGGCAGTTTGCGAAGGCAGGCGCGCAACACATCCGCTTGATGATCGAGCTGGTCAGAACGACGGTCGATCTCCGCAGCGATCGCCTCGATGAACTCACGATCAAGCGCCGAATACGGCCGACGCTGCTCCGAACGGCGGTAGTTGAGAATCTGATGCAGCGCGATTGTGCGGGCCCAGGCGCGGAAATTCGTGCCCGGCGTGAACTGCGCGAACTTTTTCCACATCGTCACCTTGCACTCCTGCAGGATGTCATCCGCGTCCGCGGTGCTGCTTACGAGGCTGTAGACGTAAGCCGCCAGCCATCGCTCATGCCCAGCTAGGCAGCGTAGAAACGCTTCGCCGTGGTCGTCAGCCGATGGAGGGGTATCCGTCACAATCCCATATAGGTCACCAAGGAGGCGGAATTGGACACTAAATTTTCACTGACCCACGCGGAGCCCCACTCCGAGGTGGAGCGGCTTGACCTCAAGCC
>JANPIT010000491.1:0-4231 GCA_031425115.1 Opitutaceae bacterium
CACCACCCAGGGCGGCATCGTCTACCCAGGCGATGTGCTCTACGAAGCCCGCGCCGTCGGCGCGCAGCTCCCGATCATCTACGATTTTCTCCACGCGTGGCTCACGCGCGGCGCGAAAGTTCACCACGTCGTCGCCCGTGCACCCGTGGCCTTCGACTTCGTTCGCGCCCAGCAGGTCTTCCGCGCCTACGCGCGTCTCATCGTCGAGCACGGCCAGATCAACAGCAATCACCCCGTCCTCGAGATGCCGTGCCTCGCGCTCAACGCCCTCGCGATCGACGACCCCGCCGAACGCGCCGACCTGTTCGCGTATCTGACAACCAAGGACACGCCCAACCAGGACTCCCTGCAAAAAGTCATGCGCGTCTTCGCCGACGCCGGCGGCATCTGGCCCGAGTCGTTCCAGTATTCCGCCGGCGTCTCCGCGCGCGTCACCTATCTCGCCGCGCTCCTCCGGCGCCAGTCGCCGCCCGCCCTCTCACTCAACGGCTATGCCGCGTTTCCGCTCTCGCTGGTGCGGCTCACCGACTTCCGTTTCCCCAACGGCGACAACCTCCGCGTCGGCGACGGCCCGCGGCGCTCCGGCCAGCCGTGGGACGCCCTGGAGATCGCCTACGCGCTCGCGCTGCGCGAAGGCGACACCGCGATGCAGCAGACGATGGGCGCGCTCCTTAATCTCGGCATCGCGCAGGGCCGCTACGATCGCGCGAAACCGCACGGCTTCGTTTCCGGCGCCGACAGCTATCAAGGCCCGCTCCAACTCCTCTGGTTCGCACCCACCCTCGCCGGGAGCATGACGGCGTCCACTCCGCGCACGACCGACGCGCTGCCGTTCGCCGGCGCCGTGCTCCAGCGCAATCTCTCGCCCACGCGCGATCCCGCACACGCGCTGATGGCGACCGTCAGCGGCGCGTCCTACGTCCACAGCCACGCCTCCGGCATGGCCCTCGAACTTTACGGCGCCGGGCACGTCCTCGGCGCCAACGCCGGCAAAGGCACCTACACGACCGACGACCACGAGAATCACCGCCGCCTCTTCGCCGCGAACAACAGCGTCATCGTCAACGGCTCCTCCCGCAGCGCCGGCGGCTGGGTCAACCTCGGCATCGACACCGTCCGCCCCGTCGCGCTCGAGCCCGCGGTCGGCGCCGCACCCGTCTCGCCGCACCACTCGTTCACCCTCACGCGCTTCACCGACACCTCCGGCGACGGCGTGAAAGCCGAGCAGGAACGGCTCGTCGGGATTGTGCGCACGTCGCCGACCACCGGCTACTATGTCGACGTCTTTCGTTCGCGCACCGCGCAGGCGGAGCAGTTTCACGACTACCTGTATCATAATATCGGCGACACGCTCGCGCTCACCGCCGCCGGCCAGCCGCTCGCGCTCATCGACACGCCCGGGCGCTTTCGGCCCGCCGCCGGCACGTCGTGGTCCCGCAACCGCAGCTACCTTTTTCCAGGCTGGCACGTTTTCAAAAGCACCCGCGCCGCCGCGCCGTTCGCGGGCCACGTCGTCGCCGAGTTCGCCGCCACGAAATTGCAGCCGTCCCCCGTCGCGATGCGCCTCTTCGTCCCCGGCGCCGAAGGCCGCGAGTATTCCTCCGCGCTCGCGCCCGAAACGAAGGAGGCTCCGGCGCCCTACGAAAAACTGCCCACACCCGTCCTCGTGATGCGCCAGCACGGCGAGGCGTGGGACCGCCCCTTCGCCGTGATCTACGAACCGCGCTCCGCCGCGACCACGGGCAACCCGGATGGCATTCAAACCGTCGCCGCGCTCACGGGTGGCGGCCGCTTCGCCGGTTTCAAAATCGTGAACCGCCTCGCCGATCGCACGATCACGCAGCTCATCCTCGTGCCGCCCGACGCCGACCGCACGTTCTCCAACGCTGCGCTCGACGTCGACTTCCGCGGCCGCTACGCCGTCGTCACACTCGACGAGCGCGATGGAGTCGCCTCGCTGTATATCGGCGAGGGCACCTCGCTCCGCTGCCGCGGCCGCGAACTCACCACTGCCCGCAGCGCTTTCGCCGACTACACCGGCACCGCCTCGCCCAACCGCCTTCTCCCGTGAGTGCCACCACCGAATCCGCCTCGCCGCCCCATATACTCTTCGTGATGACCGACCAGCAGCGGTTCGACACCATCGCTGCCCTCGGTCATCCGCACGTGCGCACGCCGCATCTCGACCGGCTCGTCCGCCGCGGCGTGGCCTGCACGAACGCCTACTCGACCTGTCCGGTCTGCGTGCCCGCGCGCTATTCGCTCATGACCGGCTGCGAGCCCACGCGCACGAGCTGGTTTGGCAACTGGTCGCCGGGTGACCGCGTCAACGAGCGCTGCGGTCCCTACCTTCCGCAGACGCTCGCCACGCGCGGCTACCGCACGTGGGGCCTGGGCAAATTCCACACCGAGCCACGCCATGAGCCGCTGGGTTTCGAGGTGCACGAATACAGCGAGGAGCTTTGGCCGACGGAAGAGGAGTTTCTCGGCGACGACTACGTTCGCTGGCTGCGCGCGCGGGCTCCCGGCTTCGCCCACCTCGAGCAGGTCCACGGCGAACGGAGCGACATGTATTACGTCCCGCAGGCCCGCCCGATGCCGCTGGACCTCACGGTCGAGGCGTGGCTTACCGGCCGCGCCCTCGAGGAACTCGCGCGGCCCGACCCGCGCCCGCAGTTCGGCTTCGTTTCCTTCGTCACCCCGCACCCGCCGCTCGCTCCGCCCATTCCTTACAACCGTCTCCACGACCCGGATACGATGCCCAATTCCATGCTCGGCGATCCCGCGATCGACACCGCCGACGATTACCTCGGCTGGATGAATCACGCCGTCTGGGCCGAGGAGATTCCGCCGTCGCACGCCCGGCGCATCCGCGCGCGCTACTTCGGCTCCATCGCGTTCATCGACGATTGCATCGGCCGTATCCTCGATGCCGTGGAAGCGCGTCCGGACGCCGCCAACACCCTGATCTGCTTCTTCTCCGATCACGGCGACCACCTCGGCGATCACCGCGCGTGGCAGAAGGAGAGTTTCTTCGAATCCGCCTGCCGCGTGCCGCTCCTCGTGAGCTGGCCAGCGCAGATCCCCGCGGGAAAAACGCACCCCCGGCTCGCTGCGCTCACCGATCTTTTCGGTCTCGCCACGACCGCCAGCGGCGTCGCCGAGCTGCGCGATGGCTGCGATCTGCTCGGCGCCTTCCGCGATGAGGCCCCCGGACGCGACGCCGTCTTTGGCGTTTTCGGCACGCCGGGCACGCGCCAGTTCAAGTGCATGGTCCGTCGCGACGCCTGGAAATACATCTGGCTCGCCAACGGCGGCCGCGAACTGCTCTTCAACCTCGAACGCGACCCCGCGGAGTCGCGCTGCTTCGCTGCCTCCGAGCCGGCCGTGCTGGCCCGGCTGCGCGACGAGGCCGTCCGCACGCTCGCCTCGCGCGATCTCACCCGCGCCGCGTTGGAAGACGGCGCCCTGCGGGCGCTCCCGTTCGAGCCGTTTCCACGCACCCGCATCAAGCAGTTCGCCCGCGGCGTCACCGACTTCGGCCAGGGTGCTTTGCACGCGTGACCTTCCGGACCTATTCGTTTTGTTCTCTTACCTGAGCAACCCCCACCCGCAGAATTCCCCCCATGCACTCCACCCGACTCGGCCTCTTTCTCATCTTCCTCCTGTCGCTCCTTCCTTCGGTCTCGCTCGCCGCCACAGTCAGCGGCAGCGTCTCCAACGTCGTCACCGGCAATCTCCTCGAGGGCGCCCGCGTCGAGATTCCCACGCTCGGCCTCAGCGCCCTCACCGACAACACCGGTCTCTACACGCTCGCCGGCGTGCCGGCCGGCACGCACGAGCTCGTCGTCTCCTATATCGGCCTCGACCCCGCGCGCGCCAGCGTCACCGCCGTCGCCGACCAGCGCACCGTTCGAAACTTCGATCTCACCACCGGTATCTACAAACTGGATGCCTTCAAGGTCACCGGCGAGCGCGAGGGCGACGCCGCTGCCATCACCGCGTATCGGAATTCCGATAACCTCAAGAACGTCGCTGCCACCGACTCGTTCGGAAGTCTCCCCAACATGAACGCCGGCGAAGTCGCGATCCGCCTGCCCGGCATCTACGGCGAGCTCGACGCCGGCGGAAATCTCTCCGGCTTCACCGTGCGCGGCATGGCGTCGGGTCTCAATTCCGTGACCATGGACGGCGGCCTCATGACCGGCCAGGGCGGCCTCGGTCGCTCGAT
>JANPIT010000492.1:0-10473 GCA_031425115.1 Opitutaceae bacterium
CCGCAGCTTCATCACGCCCGCCGTGCTCTGCCGGCCATGCTTGAGGGCATTTTCCACGAGCGGCAGCAGAAGGAACGGCGGAATGGGCTCCTTCGCCGCGTCGGGCGCGAGGTCGATCTCGACGGCGAGCTTGTCGCGCCACCGCGTCTTTTCCATGTCGAGGTAAAGCTTCAGCATCGCGAACTCTTCGCTTACCGGCGCGCGGTCCTCGTTGCGCGTAAGCGTGACGCGGCAGAGATCCGCGAGTTGCGTAACCATGTCGCCGGCGGCGGGCGGGCGGGAGAAAATCAGCGCGCGGATGGAGTTCAGGGCGTTGTAGAGGAAGTGCGGGTTGAGCTGGTAGCGCAGCATTTCGAGCCGCGTTTTCTCCTCGGCGAGTTTCGCGGCGATTTTCTCATCGAGTTCGAACTGATGCAGGCGGGCGAGCTCATGATTGCGTTCGACGATGGTGCGTTCGTTGCAAAAATTCTCGCGATGCGCCCGGTAGAGCAATCCCCCGATCACTGCGGCGAGCACTACGACTCCGGAGAAGTCGGTAGCGGCGGGAATCGTAATGTTTGCCGGCAGCTCGGCGGTGAACAAGAGCGCGAGAAACACGGCGTGGTCGAGCAACAGCAGCGACCATAACACAGCCGGTGGAAGCCGGAAGGCCGTCGCCGTCACCAGCAGGCCGATCACGTAGACCGACGTCGAGCCGTAGGCGGGCAGCATCGCGAAGTAATACGCCGTCATGATGGCAAGGAGCGCGACGGCGTTCTCGAGCACGAGGACGCGCCGCCAGATCTCGCGCGGCGGCCGCACCCGGAACCACCAAAGACATGCGAGGCTCGCGAGCCCGTTCAAACAGAGGGCGCCATTGAGAAAATTGACCTCGGCGCGAGCCGGCAGCGGATACACCGCGAGCAGCAGGAAGATGGCCCAGAGAAAAAGATTCCCCGCGACGGCGAGCCACAGGACGTGCCGGAGGTTGAGGCGCGTGAGCTCCGTCGTGAGCGCGGCGCGATCCGCCGGACTTCCGCAAGTCCGTTTTGCCCCGGCAAGCAGGGGTTCTGGATGAATCGACGCGCCGCCGCGCACCCACAAACGCAACGGGAGCTGGAATCGAGACACGCGGATCGGATTAAGAAACGTGGCGCGGAAAGTCGAGTTTGTGGCGCAACGGCAGGAAGGCCGACCGCGGCGCTACCGCTATGGGCGGATTACGGCTGCAGCATCGGAAGCTTCCGGAAAACGAAACCCTCATTCCTTACTTTATAGAACCTTGCCTTACTTATATTCCTTACTAAGGTTGCGGGATGGAAACCACTGTGACGACCAAAGGTCAGCTCACCTTGCCCATCGAGGTGCGCAAGGCTCTCGGGATCGACGCCGGCACGGTGCTGGAGGTCGAGCTCGGGGGGCGAGGAAGCATCGTGCTCCGAAAAAAATTGGAGCCTGGGTTTTTCGATCAATTTGTCGGGCTCAAGGCCAAGGGCGCTCCCTTTGCCACCGGCGACGCTGCTCGCGAGGCGCTTCGCGTCGCCGAAGACGAGCAGGGCACTTACGGGTCCGCCAGCCCCAAGCCCGTAAGTGCCGCCAAGAAACGCCGCTGATCATGCCCGTCGCGCTCGACTCCAACATTCTGATCGACGTGCTCGGGCAGCCGAGCGAGCACACTCCCCACGCGGTGGCCGTGCTCAACGCCGCGCTGGGCCGTGGTGCACTGATCATCTGCCCGGTCGTCGCCGCGGAGACGTCCCTTTATTTCGAGGACGCGGCCGAAGCAGAGGCGACCCTGAAGCGAATGCAAATCCGGCTATCGCCTTTCGCGTGGGAAGATCTTCATCTCGCAGGACGAATCTTTATCGACTACTGCAAGCTCTCCGCCAAGCCGCGCCATCGCGTCGTCGCAGATTTCCTGGTCGCGGCCCACGCATTTCATCATGCGGACGAGCTCATCACGCGCGACCGCGGTTTCTACCGACACTATTTCCCGAAATTGAAAATCACGCGCGTCGGGCCGGAGTGAGGGCGCAGGTCGCAACCAAACTCCGGCGAAGAAGGAGAGGACAACCACTGATGGGTTTCAGCAATTGCTGAAACTGGATCGTGCGCTTCGGCTAAGCGCCTCCGCAGCAAAAATGGGCCTGCTAATGGCAGGCGGTTTTACGTCCGCGATTAGCGGACCCAAAAAAATATTCCGGAGGCGATTAGCCGGAGGAGATTCCAACGCTTCATCCATTGATGAAGCCCATTAGTGGTTCACTTTCCGTCCCGCCGTGCCGGTGAAGCGCGGATTCGTGGCAGCCGGCGTGTCACTCGCTGCCGCGGCGGCGCCTAGCAACGCGCAGCAGCAACCCATCACGCCCAACGAGAACTGGATGCGAGGCACGCGATCCTGATCTACAGACTGCGGAAGAAAGTCGAGGCCGCCGCGAACTGCCGGTCGCGTGGCATTTTGGGCTCCGCTTCGGGAACGGATGGTCTTCGCGCATCGGGCTTTTTCCGAAAGTGGGTTACCCGCGGGATAAAAACTTGTCAGGGAGAAGGATGACAGGGTCATTTGCTTCCCCGTTTCCAACACGTCGTGGGTGCGCAGACAGAGGTGCCTCCGGGGACGTTTTGCGCCGGATCTACTCATGACTGAATCCTACACTTCACATTCCAATCTGCGGACCAGTGCGCAAGCCGGAGAGGAAATCGGGACCGGCATCGCCAAAGCGTTCGCCAACCAGCCGCCTGACGCCGTGATCGTTTTTGCGTCGTCGCGCCACGACTACGCCAAGCTGCTGCAAGGGATTGATCGCACGTGCCACCCCGCCGCGGTGGTCGGTTGCTCCTCGGCGGGGGAGTTCACCAACAGCGCCTACAACGAGGGAGCGGCCTCCGCCGTCGCCTTGCGGTCGACTGAAATCAAATTTCACCCGGTGCTGGCCCGGGGACTGCGCGAGGATCGCGCGGCAGTGGCGCGCGCGATGGTTGCTCAATTCCACGGTCGCAACTCCCACGACCACGCTTTTCGGTCCGCCCTGGTGCTCACCGACGCCCTCGCCGGGAACGCGGACGATTTCGTGGAGCATCTCACGACGCTCACCGCCGGCACGTATCAGCTTTTTGGTGGCGGCGCCGGCGACGACGCCAAATTTTCGCGCACCCATGTTTTCTTCGGCACGGAGGCCGTGCCCGACGCGGCCGTCGCGCTGGAAATTCTATCCGATAAACCGGTCGGCATTGGCGTGCGCCACGGCTGGCAGCCGGGCAGCCCGGCCATGCGCGTGACCGCGGCGGAGGGCATGCAGCTTATCAGCGTCAACAACGCGCCCGCAGTGGAAATTTTCCAGGACTTCGCTGCCAGGACGGGCCAGACCTTCAATCTTGCGGATCCAATTCCCTTCTTTCTTCACAACGTCATTGGGATCGACACGCCCTCCGGCTACCGTCTGCGCGTGCCGCTCGCGGTAAAGGAAAACGGGGCCATTCAGTGCGCCGCGGAAATTCCGACCGGCGCGAAGATCTACATCATGACGCCGAAAACCGGCTCGGCGCTCGCGGCGACGCAATCCGCGATGGCGCAGATGCAAGGTCATCCCGCCAGCACCGCGCTGTTCTTCGACTGCGTGGCGACGCGCCTGCGGATGGGGCAGGATTTCGGCTTCGAGCTCGACGCCGTGAAAGCCGCGCTCGGCGGCGCCACGTATGCCGGGTGCAACACGTATGGTCAGATTGCGCGGGGCGAAGGTCAGTTCAGCGGGTTCCACAACTGCACCGCAGTTGTCGCGATCCTGCCCAATTAAAATGGGCGCGCGCACCCGTCCTGATTGGTCGCGCGCCGAAATGCTGCGCCATCTCGCCGGGCTCGTGAGCCCCGCGCAACGAGCGGACGCGATCCCGACGCTGGCCGCCCAGCTCGGCGTCGACACGCTGGTCCTCTTTTTACCGGATCCGGAAATTGGCACGCTGCTCACGGCCCCCGGATTTTCCCAGACCCTGCCCGACGCCGGGGCGTGGCGCGCGTTTCTCGCGTCCTGTGCCTCGCGGCCCCTGCATCGCGGTGCTCTCCCCTGGCCCAGCGCCTCTCACCTGACGCCCGCCATCGGAATAAGCACGGGCGACAAATCGGTGCTCGTGCTCGTGGGCGGCGATCCGGCGCCCGACCAACTCGAAGAGCTCGCCGCACTGATGCGGCTGATCACACCGGGCTTGGAGCGGGAACACCGCCTGGCCGCCATGGGTGTGCAGCTTCAACTCGCGCACCAGGCGGCCAAGGAATCGACGGCACTGGCTCACTGTCTCGATGAAGCGCGCCGCGCCGCGCAGGAGGGGATCGCCGCCCGCAAAGCGGTCGAGGCCAAGTTGAACGAGGCGAAGGACCAACTCAGCCTCACCAATCGCGAACTCGAGGACCGGGTCCGCGAGCGCACGCATCGTCTCCAGGAAACGGTTACGGAGCTCGAAGCCTTCTCCTACACCATTTCGCACGACATGCGCGCACCGCTTCGCGCGATGCGGGGATTCGCCACGATGCTGATCGAAGACTGCGGAAACAAGCTGGAGCCCGAGCACCGCGACTACCTCCACCGCATCAACCACGCTGGCCAGCGGCTCGAGCGACTGATTCAAGATGTGCTGCGCTACAGTCGGGTCGCGCGGGAGCAGATCTCCCTGCATCCCGTCGAACTGGAATCCGTGATCGCGGACGTCATTCAACAGCATCCCACCCTGCAGACGACCCTGGCGGATATCGAGGTGCGCGCGCCGCTGCCGCCGGTGCTGGGCCACGAAGTCATGCTCGTGCAATGCCTTTCCAACCTGCTGGCGAACGCCGTCAAATTCGTGGCCCCCGGCGTGCGACCGCACGTCGTGGTGGCCGCGGAACCGGTGGAAAATTTCGTGGTGCTTTCGATCGAGGATAACGGCATCGGGATCGATCCGCAATATCACGGAAAAATCTTCGGGATGTTCGAACGCCTCAGTTCCACGGTCCCGGTCGAGGGCACCGGGATCGGCCTCGCCATCGTCAAGCGAGCCGCCGCGCGGATTGGTGGCGACGTCGGAGTCGAACCGGGCACGAAGGGCGGCACCCGCTTCTGGCTCCGGCTCCAGCGGGCCTGAACGCACCCCGGCGCCGTTCGCGTGCGGCCCCGGCGCGTATCCGGTTAGCGGTGACTGCGGTGCAAAGGCACGAGACACCCGCCTGCATCCGCCAGCCAGAGCGGATTAAATAAAATTGTGGCCGCAAGAAGGCGCAGAATGCGCAAGAAAAAGGCCTATTTTCCAAAAGAGAAAAGGCGTGCTGGTTTTGCGCCTTTTGTGCCTCTTTGCGGCCACGGTATTTTTGAAAATGCTCTAGCCGAGAGATTGAAATTAATCGGCGTCTTCTGGCCGAACCCGACCGCACCGTCTCTCGCGCCGGCGAGCGATAGCCGACTTCGCGCGGGCGCCGTGGTCGCGGCACCGTTGGTCGAGGTTGTCCAGTAAGTCGTGGATCGTTCAGGAAATTGGGGAAATCCTCTGGAAACGCAGGGGCGCGTCACCGCCTCCGCTACTTGGACGGTTCCCCTTACTTCAAATGCTGCGCGAGAAACGCCAGCGCCGTTCCCTTCACATCGCCCGGCAGCGGCTGCTTGTTCCATTTCTCCCAATCAAAGGTGTGACCCACGCCGTCGAGCAGCACGATCTCGTGCTTCGCCCCCCGCTCGCGCGCGACACGTTCCAGCTCCTGCGCCTGCGGATAATCCACCGTGGCATCCGCTTTCCCGTGCAGCGACAGCATGGGCACCGTCGACTTCGTGACGTGCGTCACGGGCGACGCCACCCGCAAGACGTCGGCCGTGTCGGAATCCGCGCCGAACAACGCGAGGGAGCTGCCCATCAAACGCTTGGTCCCCGTCGGCACGCCGGATTTGTCCGTTTGCTGCCGCGTAAGCAAATTCGTGATACCATACATGTTGATCACACAACGCACCGCGCTCGAAACGCCCGCGTAAGGCGTGGCCGCCCCGGTTGGCTCCAGCCCTTCCTTCCCCGCCGTCAGCGCCACCATAAGGGCGAGGTGACCGCCCGCCGAACCGCCCGCGACGGCGATGCGACTGGGGTCGACCTGATACCGGGCGGCGTTGGCGCGCAGGAAACGCACCGCGTTCTTGCAGTCGAAAAGGTTGGTCGGCCACGCGCCTTCACCGAGACGGTAATCGACACTCAACGCCACGTAACCCGCCCGCGCGAGGATGCCGCAGATATTTTGCGCGCGAGGCTCGTTCTTCGTGCCGCCCGACCAGCCGCCGCCATGAATCCACACGACCGCCGGCAGCAATTTGCCCGGCGAAGACGAGGCCGGCTGATAGACGTCGAGCTTCTCCGTCCGGCCTTCGGCCAGAAAAGCGACGTCCTTTGTCACGCGCACGTCTGCTTCCGCCGCCGATGCCGCAGCACCAGTAATCAAGAGGGAGATGACGCGTAGAAAAAACCGGCGGGAGAAAATGCGCATGGGTTGAGGGTGGTTCATTACGGATTGCACGGCCGGCGCGAAACTCAAGCCCGCCGCGCGACCGGAGCCCGTTTACAGTTTGCCCTCGGCCAGCCGGACGAGATTCTACGAGCTCCGTCCATGCTCGCCCTATCCCCTCTGTTACGTGCGCTGGCAGCCGCCGTCGCGCTGGTCAGTATCGCCCGCGCGCAATCGCCGTTGCCCCCTGAACCGATCCGCCTCGACACGCTGGCGGCCTTCCGACCGCCCACCGCCAACTGGAAACTCGCTGGCGACCTCGGCGGCGATCCGCGACGCGAGAAACCCCTCACGCCCGCCGCGGGCACGGGCATCCTTCTCTGCAATCCTGGCACCACTCCGGAAACTCGCGGGCATCTGTTCACGACGTGGGAGCACGGCGACTTGGAGATCGACCTCGAGTTTCTGCTCACCCCCGGCTCCAACTCCGGCGTGTATCTGCAAGGCCGTTACGAAGTGCAGCTCTTCGACAGTTGGGTGGTGAAGCAGATGCGGACCAGTGATTCCGGCGCCATTTACTCCCGCTGGGATCCCGCGCGCGGCGCCGGGCAGGAAGCTTACGAAGGCTCTGCGCCCCGCGCCAATGCCGCGCGCGCGCCGGGACTTTGGCAAAAACTGCGCATCGAGTTTCAAGCACCCCGCTTCGACGCCGCAGGCAAAAAAACCCGCGCTGCGCGCTTCGTCAAAATCGTGCTCAACGGCTACACCGTGCAGGAAAACGTCGAGGTCACCGGGCCCACGCGCAGCGCCGCCTTCAATGACGAGAAGCCCCTCGGCCCGCTGATGATCCAAGGTGACCACGGCCCCATCGCGCTCCGGCATCTCGCCGTCAAACGCTTCGAGCCGGGCGCGATCGCCGCGGAGGATCTGCGTTACAAACTCTACGCCGGGGACTTCAAAACCATCGGCGCTTACGACGCGACGCCGCCGAAAAGCGAAGGCGTGCCAGCGCGCTTCGCCCACGGCGCGGTGGAAAAAACCGGCAAATTCGCGCTGGTCTTCACCGGCTCGCTCGTCGTGCCGCGCCCCGGCGCCTATCGTTTCGCGATCGAGTCCGGCAGCCCAGCGCGCCTGACGATCGACGGCCGTCCCGTGGTGCTGCCGGCTGACCGGGGCAGCCAGCCGGGGATCGTCACGCTCACCGCCGGCAAACACGCGTTCCGCGCTGACTTCGTGCACACCACGAACGCGCGGCCCACCTTCGAGCTTGTCGCGGAGGGCCCGGGTCTCGCCCCGCACGCGATCACGGTGCGCGAGTCGGCCGAAGGTCGCGGCGGCCGCGGTCCCCGCGCCGGTGCCACCGCGGCGCGGCAACTGATCGTCGAGCCAAAAGAGAGGACGCTGCTGCAACGCGGCTTCGTGCCCTTCGAGCCCCGCAAGCGTCTTTACGCTGCCGCGATCGGCACGCCCGCCGGCGTGCACTTCGCCTACGATTTCGAGACGGGCGCACTGCTGCACGCGTGGCGTGGGTCGTTCGTGGATACGTTCCACATGTGGGACGGCCGCGGCAACGATCAGACGGCCAAGCCCGCCGGCCCTACCCTCACCTTCAGCGGCAAGCCCGCGATTGCGCTGATCGAGTATGCGGCCAACGGCGACTGGCCCGCTCAGCCCGACGCGCTCTGGTCCTCGCAAGGCTACACGCTCGAGGCGGACGGCACGCCGGTCTTCCTCAGCGCACTCGCCGACCTCGCAATCCGCGATCGTCTCGCGCCGCTGGCCGACGGTCGCGGGCTCACCCGCGGGCTGAACTTCAAAGGCAGGCTGCCCTCGTGGTCTTCCTGGGTGCTGCTCGCCGAAGCCGACACGATCACGGCACAGCCGGGCGGCCAAGGCTGGATCATCGGCGCGCGCGACTGGTATCTCGACTGGCCAGCCGACGCGACGCACACGCCCGTCATCCGCACCGTCAATGGCCGCCAGCAACTCGCCATCGCTTTGAGCGGCGCGAACCTGGAGAAGCCGCTCACGTATTCGATCGTTTGGTGACCTACACGAACATGAACATCCATTTTAGTCTCCGGAGTATTATTCAGTGGGTGGAGGCGTGGGTCCCGACGCTCCGTGGGTTCACGCTGCTCTTGCTCGCGTCGTCCGCCGGCGCGGCCGACCTCGTCAACAATCCCTCGGCCGCCGAGCGTTTCGCAAAACCCTCCGACGACCTCGTCGCGCGCGAGAACACTTATTACCAGCGCACGCCGCTCGTCGTGCCCGACGGCCTCGTGCTCGAGGTCAGCGGCATCGTGCCGGTCTCAGGCAAACGCCTGCTCGTCACCACGCGGCGCGGCGAGATCTGGTGGGTGGACGGCGCCTACACCGCTGGGGCCGAGATAAAACCCAAATTTACGCTCTTCGCCTCCGGCCTGCACGAGCCCCTCGGCATCGTCGCTGCAGCGTCTCCAAAAACCGGTTACTACGTCGCGCAACGCCAGGAAGTCACGCGGATCGACGATACCGATGGGGACGGCCGCGCCGATGTCTTTGAAACTGTCGCGAAGTTACCCGTCTCCGGTTCCTATCACGAATACGCTTTTGGTCCCGTCCTCGGGTCCAACGGCAACCTGCGGGTGACGCTCAACGTCGCGTTTGGCGGGGCCACGCAAGCGCCCGCCCCGTGGCGCGGCTGGATGATGGAGATTACGCCCGATGGACAGATGACGCCGATCGCGGCCGGCCTGCGCTCACCCGCGGGTTTGGTCGTCACGCGGCAGGGCGAATGGTTCACCTCCGAGAATCAAGGCGAGTGGGTCGGCTCGGGCCGGCTCACGCACATCGCGCCGGGCGATTTCGCCGGCCACCCCGCGGGTCTCGCCTGGAGCCGCCTCCCCGGCTCGACCGTCAAGCTCCGGCTAGACGACATCAAGGATTTCGCCGAGCCGATGCACGAGGTGGCGAAGCGGTTGCCCGCAGTGAAGCCGCCCGCGATCTGGCTTCCGCACACCATCCTCGGTATTTCAAATGCCGGCGTGATCGAGGATCTCACCGGGGGCAAATTCGGCCCGTTCGCCGGCCAGCTTTTTCTCGCCGATCAAGGGCAGAGCAAGATCGTGCGCCTCACGCTCGAGCAGGTGAAAGGGGTCTGGCAGGGCGCCGCGTATCCGTTTCGCGAGGGCTTCGACTGCGGCATCATCCGGCTCGCGCACGGCGAGGACGGCGTGCTCTTCGCCGGCGAGACCGCGCGCGGCTGGGGCGCCGTCGGGCCGAAACAGTTTGGCCTCGAGCGTCTGGTGTGGACGGGCCAGGTGCCGTTCGAAATCAAAGACGTCCGCGCTCAACCCGATGGTTTCGTGCTCACCTTCACGCAGCCCGTCGATCGCGCCACGGCGGAAAAGCCCGAGAGCTACGCGATCGGCGGCTTCACTTATCTCTATCACCGGGCCTACGGCAGCGCCCCGGTCAATCGCCTCGCTTGTCCCGTGCGCAAAGTCGTCGTCGCACCCGACGGCTTGAGTGTGCGGCTCGCGGCGAGCTGCCTGCGCGAGGGCTATGTGCACGAGATCAAGGCGCCCGGGCTGCGCGCGGCCGGCGGCACCACCGCGCTGCTGCATCCAACAACCTATTACACGCTGAATCGGTTCCCCGACGGCAACCGCATCATCCCCATCGACGCGAAGGACGCCGAGCTCTGCGTCGCGCCGGTCCCGACGATCGCCGCCGCCAACACGAAGAAACACCCCAGCAAGCTTCCGTCCGACTGGACCGGCGATGAAGGCGACAAAACCATCCTCCTCGGCACGCTGCCCGGCCTGAAGTTCGATACCACGCTGTTGACCGTGAAGGCCGGCGCCCGCGTGCGTCTCGTGTTCCGCAACTCCGACGACATGCTGCACAACTTCGTGCTCTGCGCGCCCGGCCGCGGCCAGGCGGTCGGCGAGGCCGCGCTCGCGCTCGGGATCGATGGCAACGCCAAGAACTTCGTGCCCGAGAGCGATGACGTCCTCTACCACACCGCCCTCACCCTCCCGGACGCGACCGACACGATTTTCTTC
>JANPIT010000493.1:0-4732 GCA_031425115.1 Opitutaceae bacterium
TTTTGCGGCTCACTCCGCGCCAGATCGGTCGCCTCGCCCGGGTCGTTGCCCAGGTCGAACAATTCCACGCGCTGATCTTCCATCCACTCGATGAGCTTCCAGTTACCGCGACGGATCGCGGCGGCCGGTGCACCGCCCTGATTGCCGTAATGCGGGTAGTGCCAGAAGAGCGCGCGTTCCGGCAGCGTGCCGCCTCGGAAAAGCGGCAGGAGGCTCACGCCATCGAACCTCTGATTCGGCGCCGGCTTGGCGCCTACTGCATCGAGCAGCGTCGGGAAAAAGTCCGGACTGCTGACCGGGGTGTGGATCACGCGACCGGCGGATATCGCCGCCGGCCAGCGCACGAGCAGCGGTTCGCGAATGCCGCCCTCAAACATCCAGCCTTTGCCGCCGCGCAGCGGCAGGTTCGACGTGGGCCAGCCTTCACTCGTCGAGAGACCGCCGTTGTCGCTCGTGAAGATCACGATCGTGTTCTCGCGCAAACCGAGTTCGTCGAGCTTCGCGAGCACCTTGCCGACGGCGAGGTCCATGGCTTCAACCATGCCGGCGTAGACCGCGTGGTCCTGGGTGAGGCGCACGTCGCGCGGTTCTTCCCGACCCCACTTGTCGGTCAGCCCCAGGCGGGCGCGCTTCTCTTCATATTTCTTCTTCAAATCGGGGCGCGCCATCAGCGGCGTGTGGACCGAGTAGAACGGAAAATAGGCAAAAAAGGGGCGATCTTTGTTCTCCGCGATGAACTTTGCGGCCTCGGTCGCGAGGCGGTCGGGGAGATGTTCACCCGGAGGGCCATCACTGAGACGCGGGTTGCCGTAAGGTGAAAAATATTTGTCGCCGCCATAAGGCCCGCCCTTGTCGATGCCGCCGAGATTGTGGTCGAAGCCCTGGTTTTCGGGCCACCACCCTTGGGGACCGAGGTGCCACTTGCCGGCGAAGAACGTGGCGTAGCCGGCGGCTTTAAGGGATTTCGCGAGTGTGGGCGAATCGAGCGCGAGGCGGTCGGAATAAGCGGCGGGAAGGAGCTTCGTGTTGCGCTTCCAGTCCTTCGGCTGCGGGGCGCCGATATAGTCGGTGATCCCGGTGCGCTGCGGCCACAGCCCGGTGAGGATGCTCGCGCGCGTCGGCGAGCAAACGGGACACGCCGCGTAGGCGTCGGTGAACTTCGCGCCGTCCCTCGCGAGGCGGTCGAGGTTCGGCGTCTCGTAGAACGTGCTCCCATAGGCGCCGAGGTCACGCTGACCCAGATCGTCGGCGAGGAAGAAAACGATGTTGGGTCGACTCGGGCCGGCCGCCGCAAACGCGACCGACAGTGGTGCGGCGACAAACAAGGCGGTGAGCCCGCCGAGCAGATGAAGTGAGGATTTCGACGTCATGGTGGGTTATGCCTTCTTTTTTTCCTTGGCCCGCGCCTGGCGGTGCTTCTGCAGTTCGTCCAATTCCCAGACGCCGCAGCGCGCAGCCCACTCCTGCCACAGTGCCGTGAGTTCGCGCAGCTTGTCGGGATTCTGCGCGGCGAGGTTGCGCATTTCGATGCGGTCCGTGCGCACGTCGTAGAGTGCCCAGGGGCCGCGACCTTCCGCCACGGCTTTCCAATCGCCGTGCCGAACCGCCTTGTTGCCCTGATGCTCCCAAAACAACGGGCGCTCGCCGGCCCCGCCCGGGCCGGTCAGCGCGGGCACCAGACTGCGGCCTTCCGGCGGCAGGATGGAGCGTCCGTCACGTGACTTCGGATACGCCGCTCCCGCCAGCTCGACCAACGTCGGCATGAGGTCGATCACGTGACCGACCTGATGGCGGACCTCGTTTTTACCGCGAATGCCGGCGGGCCAGTGCGCGATGAACGGCGTGGCGATGCCGCCCTCGTGCGTGGTGATCTTGTATTTGCGGAAAGGCGTGTTGGCGGCGTTGGCCCACTCCAGTCCGGCGCTGGCATACGAGCGGCCGGTGCCGAAGGGCGCGCCGGCCTGCCCGCGGCTGAACCCGCCGGGGCCGCCCTCGGCCGAGCAGCCGTTGTCGCTGAGAAAGAGGATCAGGGTGTTCTCGAACTGGCCGAGCTGTTTCAGCTTGGCGACGAGCCGGCCGACGTTCTGGTCGATGCAGTCGATCTGCGCGGCGTAGATTTCCATCCGGTGCGCGAGGTCCTTGCGCGCCGCCGCGGGCATTTCACTCCACGGCTTCGCCTGTGGGTCGCGGGGACTAAGCACGGCATCGCGGGCGACGAGTCCCATTTCCTTTTGACGCGCGAAACGCTTTTCCCGCACTGCGTCCCAGCCGAGGTCGTAGCGGCCGGCGTATTTCGCGATGTCGGCCGGCTTGGCCTGCAACGGCCAGTGCGGCGCGATGTGCGCCAGATAAAGGAAGAACGGCTTCTTCGTTCGCGTCACCGCTTCATCCACAAACCCGATCGCGCGATCCGTGAACGTAGCGGTGACATAGAGATCATCCGGCGGCTCGACTCTCTTTGCACCATCCACGAAAAACACCTCAGGGCGGGTCTCGAGCGTATCCTTGAAGTAAACACCACCGCCTGACGGCGTGCCCCAGAATCGATCGAACCCGCGATCCAGCGGCCATTGCCCGGGCGCCGAACCGACGTGCCACTTACCCGTCATCAACGTCGTGTATCCTGCCGGTCGGAGCGCCTCCGCCAAGGTGACGGAGCGATCGTTGAGATATCCCTGATACGACGGGATGCGGTCATCATTCACCATGTGGCCCACGCCCGCCTGATGCGGATAAAGCCCGGTCAGCAAAGCCGCGCGCGTCGGACAACAGCGGGCCATGTTGTAGAATTGAGTGAACCGCACTCCACCTTTCGCCAGCGCGTCGATATTCGGTGTTTCGATTTCACCACCATAAGCGCCGAGGTCGGACCAGCCCATGTCGTCGACCAGGATGACGACGATGTTCGGCGGGGCGGACATCATCGGGGACACAAGAAGCACGCAAAGGGCGGCAGGCCGCACGAACGCCAACCGGAGGAGCCGGGACAGTGAGTGAAGAACGCGGTTCATTATTTCTTTTTCCTGGCTTTCTCCTGCTTCGTCGGGCCTTCGTTCGGTTGCGGCTGCGCCGCGGTATGAGGTCTCATCGTTTGCGGGATGCGTTGGCGTTTTTCTTTTCCTGCAGTGGAAATTCGGCCGACTCCGTTCGCGCGGTGCTCAGCAAGCGCTCCATCGCCTTGGCTATTTCGGGCTGCGCGCTAGCCACATTCGTCGTTTCACCGAGGTCCGAGGCCAGATTGTAGAGCTCGATCGGTCGGTCAGGCGCGCGCCGATACACTTTCCAGTCACCACGTCGCGCCGCCTGCTGCGGCGCGGCCTCCCAGTAGAAATGGTCGCGCCGCTTTTGCTGTGCCGTCTGGCCGGTAAGCGTCGGCACGAGGGAGACGCCGTCGAGTCCCGACGGCGCCTTGGCCGCCGCCAGCTCGGCGAACGTCGGAAACATGTCGGCAAAATCCGACACCAGCGCCGACTCGCTTCCTTTCGCGATCCGACCAGGCCACCGCGCGATCATCGGCACGCGGATGCCGCCTTCATATAGCGTGAACTTCAAATCACGGAGCGGGCCGTTGCTGTCGAAGAACTCCGGATCCTGTCCGCCCGCGGTGATCGGGCCGTTGTCACTCGTGAAGATGACCAGCGTGTTTTCCGACAGCTTCAGCTCGTCGAGCAAATCGAGGATCCGGCCGACGTCGCGATCCAGTCGCGTGATCATCGCGGCGCGCACGGCGCGCGGTTCTTTTTGAGCGGCGTAGGTTTTCGCGCCGGGAAACGGCTTCGGCTCCGGCCATTTGCCGCGGTATTCGGCGAGCGAGTCGTCCGGCACGGCGACCTCGGCGTGCGGGGCGGTGAAGGCTCCGAAGAAAAAGAAGGGGCGGTCGCGATGGCGGCGGATGAAATCGAGCGTCTCGCGCAGAAAAAGATCCTGCGAGTAAACGGCGCGGCGGCTGTCTTTGTTTTCCGGGATATCGACACGCTGGCCGTTTTTCCAGAGGTGGTCGGGGTAGTGCGTGTGCGCGTGCGTCTGGTCGATGAAGCCAAAAAACTCGTCGATGCCTTTGGCGGCGGGCGCGCCGGTGGAGCCGAGTTCGCCCAGACCCCACTTGCCGACGGCACCCGTGGCGTAGCCGGCCTCCTTGAGCGCGGACGGAAACGTGCGGTCGGTGGCGCGGAGCGGGAGTTTGCTGTTGGCGCGGATGGCAGCGTGGCCGCCGTGGAGACCGGTCATGAGCACCGTGCGCGAGGGCTGGCAAGACGGCGCGCCGGCGTAGTGCTGCGTGAAACGCATGCCGTCGCGCGCCATCTGATCGAGCCGCGGCGTGCGGATGAGTTTCTGCCCGTAACTCCCCAGGTCGCCATAGCCCAGGTCATCGGCCAGAATGTAAACGATGTTCGGCGGGCGCGCCGATCCACTCTCGGCAGCTGCAAACGAAGCACTCGCGACGCTGATGGCGGCGACGAGCGCGATTCGGCGGAGAAGCCTAAGCGCGGATATTTCACGGAGCGGCGACATTCCTGTCGCCGCTTGCTGCCAGACGGCGGCAAGAATGCCGCCGCTCCGTCGGACATCCTGCGTCGTCGTTTGATTCGGCGAATGAAATTTCCGGGTTAGTGGATTCATTTCCCCTTGCTCGATTTGGTTGCCTGCTTGCCGCCGCCCTCCGCGCCCTTGCTGCCGGCCGAGGCCACGTGCTCGGCCAGATGCTTCGGCCGCGCGTTCGCGTAGCGATCGA
>JANPIT010000494.1:0-13204 GCA_031425115.1 Opitutaceae bacterium
CCACCGGCGGCGGTCGGCGGCGGGTTGCGGTTACAGCCGGCGAGCAGCGCAACGGCCAGAAGCGTGGTGAGGGTGCCGACGACGCGCGGCTGGGAGACAGGGAACAACACAGGGATTGGCGTGAAACAGGTTACCGACCGGAGCACAGAAAATGGGGCAAACTTCTCTTGTAACCGCATGGATACGTCAAAGGTTTCGACGCGGTTCTAAGAAAATAGCGCGCGAGGCGTTTTAGGGCGTGCGCCATGGGCATGCAGCCCAACGGGATTGATGCCGACAGCGAGCGTGAGGTGGCAAAAGAAGCACAGTGGCCAGCGAGACGACGGAAACGGTCAGACGTTACTCTCGGCCGAAAACGCGCTCCCAAAACCATCGCCGCCACGGGCAAGAAACTCTCACCGCTGTCGCCAGGGTCAGTGACTCGACTCGCACCCACGACCCGCGCGCCACTCGTGCACGGCCACTCCGGCGACTCGCCCGCTCGCTGGTCGGCTGGACCCAGCGGACTCCCCTTAAGGAGCCTCTGACGAATGCAGCCGATCCAATCTGGAACTCAGGAAATCAGGAGGAAACATCAAAATGGGCAGAGATTCTTTCAGGCGATCTGAGCCTTTTTGGTGAGTTCCTGATTTCCAGATTCGATTGTTCAGATCCCTTAATTCTCCGGGGAGAAATTCGTGTTCGCGCGCGGCAGATCCATTTCCTTGATCCAGATGTTGCGGTAGCGCACGTCGTGGCCCTCGCACTGTAGTTTGAGCCCGCCCGGCGCATCCGTGATGCCCTTGCCGCCGTCGTTGCCGCCATCAAGTCCGGAATTCGCGCCGCCCCACACTTGGTTGATCTCCTGGTTGGCGTGAATCTTTACGCCGTTGAAAAACATCGTCACGCGCGCCTTCTCCACGAGCTTGCCGTCCTTGAAGCGCGCCGCCCGGAACTGGATGTCATACGAATTCCACTGCCGGAGTCCCTTGTAGAGAAAGTAGGGCGACTCCGTTTCGTTGATCACCGCACCCATCCCGTGCTTCGTCGCATCGCCATCCTGAATCTGGATTTCGTAGCGATTCTGCAAATACACGCCGCTGTTCCCGCCCTGATTCATGACGAGAAATTCAACGTGCAGCCGGAAATCACGGTAAGCCTTCTTCGTCACGATATCTCCGACGCCATACTTGCCCTTCGTCACCGCGGGATCGTCCGTCTGCAAAACCATCCCACCCTTGTCGACCGGATCATCGACCAGTTTCCATTTGATCGGGAGCGCCGAGCCGAAGCGCGGGCCCGTCCAATAGGTCCACTTCTCGTCGAGCGTGGTGCGTTTGCCGTCGATGAGCACCTCGGCACCCGTGAGCGGTTTCGCACCGACACCGACGTCGGCGTGCAAAGCGACAGGCACGAACGCCGCGCCCGCCACGGCCCACCAGGTTCCAACGCGAAGCAAAGATTTAAGAGAGGACATAAGGGGAATAGGGGTGCCGCCCACCATGAGGACCGCCCCGCCGGGCAACAGCCCAAAGTGTAAATAGCGCACTGTCCGTGCCCAACGCGGTCCAACGGCATCTCACCCCATGTTTTTCCTCGGTCTCGCCCTCGGCCTCCTGCTCGCCGTTATCCTGGCTAACTTCTTCTCGAGCGAAAAGCACCTGCGTCACCGCATCACCGCGCACTACGCCGTGCGCGACCCGCAGTTCGCGCGGTCGATGAACGCGTTGCTCGGCTCGCCCCTCGTCGGGGGCAACCGCGTGACCGAGTTGGTGAACGGCGACGCGATTTTTCCCGCCATGCTCAAGGCCATCCGCGGGGCGAAGCGGTCCATCACGTTCGAAACGTTTATCTACTGGCGCGCCGAAATCGGCCGCGAGTTTGCCGAGGCGCTGACGGAGCGCGCTCGCGCCGGCGTGCACGTGCATGTGCTGATCGACTTTGTGGGCGCCAAGAAAATGGATCCGGCGCTGCTCGAAATGCTCGAGGCGGCGGGCGGCGAGATCGAGAAATTCCACCCGCTCAGCTGGTATCATCTTTCCCGCTTCAACAACCGCACGCACCGTAAGCTGCTCGTGGTCGACGGCCGGATCGGCTTCACCGGCGGTGTCGGGATCGCCGACGAGTGGCTCGGCAACGCCCAGGATGAGAAGCACTGGCGCGACACTCACTTCCGAGTAGAGGGGCCCGTGGTCGCGGAGATACAGGCCGCCTTCATGGTGAACTGGATCAAGACCCGCGCCGCGGTCGAGCACACCGAGGACTATTTTCCAAAACTGGAGCCGGCGGGCCCGCACCTGGCCCAGATGTTTCACAGCTCGCCGCAGGAGGGCAGCGAGGACATCCGCCTCATGTATCTGCTCTCCATCGCCGCCGCGCGGGAGCGAATCATCCTCGAGCAAGCCTACTTTGTGCCCGACGATTTGACGGTGGAGCTGATGATCGCCGCGCGCCGACGGGGGGTGCGCATCGACGTGATCACGCCCGGCCCGCGCACGGACGAGAAGTTGGTGCGCCGCGCCAGCCGCTCGCGCTGGGGTGCGATGCTCGAGGCGGGCGTGCGCATCTACGAATTCCTGCCCACGAACTTTCACTGCAAACTGATGGTCGTCGACGGGCTCTGGTCCTCCGTGGGGTCGACCAATTTCGACAACCGCTCCTTCCGGCTCAACGACGAGGCCAACCTGAACGTCCACGACGCCGAATTCGCCGCCCGGATGGAGGCCATCTTCGCCGCCGATCTCAAACGCACGCGCGAAATCTCACTCGAGGAATGGCGCAACCGTCCCCGCAGCGAGAAAATCCTCGAACACTTCGTCGGGCTATTCCGCAGCCAGATGTAGGCAGGGCGGTAGGGTGAAAGGAGAGCGCAACAGGCGCTAAAGGAAGCAGGCCCGAACAAGCCAAATCTGGAATTCAGGAACTCAGGAACAGACCATATGATCGCGAAAAGCCCCCGTCTTCCGTCGCCTTGTTCCTGATTTCCTGAGTTCCAGATTAGTCATTTGCCGGGGTTTCGCTTTCGCCTTTCCACTTCCGCCTACCGACTTTCCACTTTCGCCTACCGACTTTCCACTTTCGGCCATGCCCCGCCTCACCCGCCGTCAGGCGATCACCACGATCGGCGCGCTCTCGCTTCCCCTCGATCGGCTCCTTGCGCAAACTCCCACTTCTCCCGTGGCCACCCCGACACCTCCGCCCTCTCCTGCATCCGCAAAGCCCCTCGCCAGCCTCGCACCCGATCTCGCCAACTTTCACCCGATGATGGAGTGGCTCGCGCGCGAAAACGCGCCGAAGCTCTCCTTCCTCGATCCCCAGTGGAAATCCCTCGACGCGTGGAAAACCGCCGCGCGCCCAGTCCTCCGTGACCGCCTCGGCTACGCGCCGACGCCGCTGCCGCTCCACGCCGAACTCAAGAGCCGCGAGGAGCGCGACGGTTTCACGCTCGAGGTCGTCCATATTTCCGCGACGCCCGCCTATCACATTCCCGCGCGCGTTTTGATTCCCAAAAACGCCTCGGGCAAAAAACTCCCCGCTGTCCTCGCGCTGCATTGCCACAGCGGCCGCTACACGTGGGGCCACGAGAAAGTCCTCTCTTCTCCCGGCGAGCTTCCGTTGCTCACGGAATTCCGGAACGGCACCTACGGCCGGCCGTGGGCGGAAGCGCTCGTGCGACGCGGCTTTCTCGTGATCGTGATCGACGCCTTTTATTTCGGCGAACGACAGCTGCGCGTCGAGCAACTCGAGGCGTCGCGCGTGTTCAGCGAGGCCAAGGAGAACTACACCCGCGCCATGGCGCCAGCCGCGGGACCCGACACCCCGGAGTGGCACACCGCCCGCAATCGCGTCCTCAGCTTCTACGAGCATCACACCGCCAAGACGATCACAGCCACCGGCGCCACGTGGCCGGGCCTCCATGTGTGGGACGAGATGCGCACCGTCGACTACGTCGCCAGCCGCGCGGATGTTGACCCCGCGCGCATCGGTTGCGTGGGGCTCTCCGGGGTCGGCTTCCGCACGGCGATGGCGATCGCCGCCGACCCGCGGATCAAGGTCGCGTGTGTCACGGGCTGGATGACGGAATTTGCCCACCAGCTGAAACATCACGCGCGGCACACGTGGATGATCTACACGCCCGGCCTCTATCGCTCGCTCGACCTGCCGGATGCCGCGGCGCTGCACGCCCCCGGCGCGCTGCTCGTGCAGCAATGCCGGCGCGACAACTTGTATCCACTTTCCGGTATGCAGGCTGCGGTCGACAAACTCACCAAAATCTACGCGAAGGCCGGCATTCCGGAAAAATTCCGCGGCACCTTCTACGACGAGCCGCACTGTTTCAAACCGCACATGCAAGACGAAGCGTTCGCCTGGCTGGAGCAGTGGTTGTAGAGGCACGAAGCGTCGGCCAGCCGTTTCGTGAAGCCACACATCAGGCCCAGAGGTCCTGATGCTACCGGGTAGGGCCGGGACCTCCGAGCCCGGTTAAAAAAACCGCCGGCACGTGGCCGGCGGTTTTGGTGAAGAGCGCGTGATGCGCTCCGCGTTATTTAAACTGGAGCAGGCTTATTGCCAGTGACCGCGGACGTAGACGTAACCGCCATTCGCGGCGGGTTGCCACGAAGCGGGCACATAGCCGCGGGAGCCCGGAGGCGGCACTTCCCAGCGGCCCTGCTGCCACTGATAACCACTGCCGGTGTAGGCGTAGTGGCCGCGGATCCAGACCGCGTTCGAAGACGGCTGCGGGCCGGGATTCTCAAACGGTTCAGAGACCGGTGAGGGCGGAATCTGTTGGACCGTGTAGCCCCGATCCGCGGCACCGCCCGTGTGGACCTCGCGTTGATCCGCGCGACGGCCCACGGCTGCACCCGCGATACCGCCGGCGACCGCGCCGATCGCGGCGCCTTTTTCGGTGTTACCGTGCGAGGAGTTGTTGCCGATGATGCCGCCGAGCACCGCGCCCGCCGCCGCACCCGCGACCGCGCCGCGGGCAGTTTGGTTGGGGTCGTTGGCCGGCGCACTGGCCGGGGGATAATTATTGGCGGGGTATTGCGAGTAGGGTCCGGACGCCGATTTGCTACTACTGGCGCAACCCGAGCCCAACGCAGCCAAAGCCGCAGCGAGGGTGAGTGAGATGGTGTGAGCTTTCATACTTCGAGATAGTCTAGTGGCACCGGACCCGAGTTCCCGTCGCGCAAAATTCAGCCGCCGTTTCCACGTGGGTGACTACCCCATGCGCACCAACAGCTGGCGTGGCGGTCTAGCAGTTTCACAATGCCTTCCATCCTCAACCCCCTGGACCACGCCGGTCTTGTCACCAAGGCGCTGCACTCGCTCGTCGCGAAAGTGCCGCCATCGGCGGAGAAGCCCGCGGAGCATCCGCAAATCCGCGCCCAGTCTCTCGCGAAAAACGCCGCTCTCCGGTCCGCCGCGACCTCAGGCATGATGTCGCTGCCGCCGGGGCCGTTCGGCCTGCTCACCGTGCTGCCCGATATCCTCGCCATCTGGCGCCTGCAGCAACAACTCATTGCCGACATCGCCGCCGCCTACGGTCGGTCGGACAATCTCACTCCCGAGGCGATGGTGGTCTGCCTCTTTCAACACACGAGCAAGAGTGAGACAAACGCGCTGCTCAGCCGCGCAGGGCATCGCATCCTCATCCGCCGCGTCGCAGAGAGCACGCTGCGCCAGCTCCTGAGTAAGATCGCCATTCGTCTCACCCGCACGGTGACCGCGAAAGGATTTTCTCGCTGGTTGCCGTTGGTCGGCTCGCTGGGCGTCGGCGCCTACGCCTACTACGAAACGACCCAGGTCGCCGCGACCGCGATCGAAGTGTTCTCGAAAGAGCTGCCGCGAAACGCCGCTCAGCCGACGAACGCTCGGCCACCGCGTCGCAAGACCACGGCGCACACCCTCGCGGCCGCGCCCACTGCGCCGAAACACTCCCGCCTCGCCTCCCCCAAGCGCACTCGGCCATAACGCCGGGGATGGACCTCACGCAGCTGCCGCAGACGGACCCCCTCGAAATCTACCGCGCGCGCGACGGGCTCTACGCCGTCGATTTGCTGACGGCCGCCCTTACGGAATTTGATTTCTTCACGTGGCTCGCGGCGCAGCCCTCCGACGTCGAGACCATCTGCCGCGAACTCGCGATCACGCCGCGACCCACGGATGTGATGCTCACGCTCTTTGCCGCGAGCGGCTTCGTGAAAGCGGACGCGAGCGGCGTGTTTCACGTCACTCCCCACGCGCAAGAGCACCTGGTCCGCTCCTCGCCGTGGTTCATCGGGCCGTATTACGCGTCGTTGAAAGAGCGGCCGGTCGTGCGGGACTTCGTGAAAATTCTTCGCACCGGCAAACCCGCCAACTGGGGTAGTTACCAACACGAGAAAGCATGGAGCGAAGCGATGCTCACCGACGAGTTTGCGACCACGTTTACCGCCGCGATGGATTGTCGCGGGCTCTATCTCGGCGCGGCGCTCGCCCAAAAACTAGAGACCCGCGGCCGCACGCGCCTCCTCGATATCGCGGGCGGCTCCGGCATCTACGCGTGCGCGATCACGGCCCGTCATCCGCATCTCGCGGCCACGGTTTTCGAGCGGCCACCCGTCGATCACATCGCGCGCACCATGATCGCGAAGCGCGGCTGTTCCGAGCGCGTGGCAGTGCTCGCGGGGGACATGTTCACGGATCCACTCCCGGGCGGCCACGACCTGCACCTCTACTCGAACGTCCTGCACGACTGGGACCTCGATAAAGTGCCGGCTTTGCTTGCCGCGTCGTTCGCCGCGCTCACGCCGGGCGGCACGCTGATCGTCCACGACTGCCACCTCAACGCCGACAAGACCGGTCCGCTCCCCGTCGCGAAATACTCCGCGCTCCTGATGAGCGTCACCGAGGGAAAATGTTACTCCCTCACCGAAATGGAATCGCTCCTGGGCGCCGCCGGCTTCCGCGATTTCCACTACGAGGCCACCGTTGCCGATCGCAGCGTCATCACCGCGCGCAAGCCGGGTTGAAGGCAAATTCCGCAGTTGAAACGCGGAGATCGCGGAGGACGCGAAGCAGAAAGAGAGTGAATCCATTACTCAAAAGGCTCACCTACCGAGTGCACGGGCTCGGCGCGAATAGGACAGGTTTCTCCTCTGCGCTCTCCGCGTCCTCCGCGTTTCAACTGCGTCTTCTAGGTTGAAGCCACCGAGCAGGGAGCGCTCGCCATCCCGAAGTCTTGCAGAGACGCGAAACGGAGCGCCGCAGCGCCCGGCGTTTCGCGCGGCGCGATTTGACCCACACGCCAGAATCCGCCCACAGTCAGCGATGGGCCCCACCGATTCACCTCTCGCTTCGCGCCGCGGTTTCCTCCGCACCGCCGCCGGCGCCGTCCTCGGCGCGGCTCTCGTCCCCGCCACGACGTTCAGCGCCGAGAACCCGGCGCCAACCCCGCCGCCGAAACCAGCGCGCAACGCGTTCGCCTATCGTTTCAACATCGGCGAGTTGGAAGCGTGGTCGATCAGCGACGGTCACATGCTGTTCAAGGAAGGCATCAACTTGATGTGGCCCGAGTCGGAACGCCCCGCGATGCGGGACGATCTCGTCGCGCACAGCGAGCGCACCGATGCGCTGCCGCTCTACGTGAACATCCTGGTCGTGAAGTCCGGCAACGAGATCGCGATTTTCGACGCGGGCTTCGGCAAGGGACGCAACCCCGAGATCGGCTGGGTGGCCGACGCCCTCGCCCAAATCGGCATCGCGCCGGAGAAAGTGACGGCCGCTTTCCTCAGTCACGCCCACGCCGATCACATCGGCGGCTTCGTCGTGGCCAATCAGCCGGTCTTCCCCAATGCCGCGCTCTACACGCTGCAGGCCGAAGTGGATTTCTGGCGCTCGCCCGAACCGGATTTTTCCAAGTCAAAGCGCGCGAAGGGCCCGCTCCCGAACATGATTCGTGATGCGCGCAACAAGTTCGATGTGCTCCAGCCGAACTTGCAGCTCCTCAAGGGCGGCGAGTCTCTCCTGGGCGGCGCCATCTCCATCGAAGCCGCGCTCGGCCACACGTCCGGCCATTCCATTTTTCGAATCAAATCGGGCAAGGAATCGCTCCTGCATTTCATGGATGTGGCCCATCACCACACGCTCATGTTCACGAATCCGGCGTGGGGCATCGCCTTCGACCACGAGCCCGAGCAAGCGATCGCGACGCGCAAAAAGCTTTTCGCGGAACTGGCGGCGACCCACGAGCGCTCCTACGGTTTTCATCTGCCTTGGCCCGGCATCGGCCGAATCGTGACCCGCCCCGGCGGCGCCGGCTACGCGTGGGAAAGCGAACGCTGGAGCTGGGGATCGTAGGCGGGGGCTTCAGCCCGCTCGGATCCGGGATCGGGGTAGGGACGCCTCTCCGAGGCGTCCGTGGTGCGAATTCTGCCAAGCGCGCGAATCCATCTCAATGCCGCGGACGTCTCGGAGAGCCGTCCCTACCTGACGGCCCCCCCGCTCTAGACGCTCAGCTCTCCGCTCTCAGCTTTTCTTAAACACCAGCACATGCTGCCGCGGCAGCGTGCCGATATTTTCGGCGAACGTCACCGGGTGGACGCTCATCTCTTTCCTCACCTGCGCCACCGTCAATTTGTGCAGCGGCTTGATTGGCACGGCCGGATCCTCGCCGCGATATTCTACCAGCACGAGGCGGCCGCCGGGCTTCAAAGCCGCGATCATGCCGCGCGTCATCTCAAACGGAAAATCGAATTCGTGATACACATCGACGAGGATGATCAGGTCGCACGACGCCGCGGGTAGCTTCGGATCCTGGATGGTGCCGAGCATGGGTTTCACGATCTCGCCCACGCCACGTTTTGTCATGTTGCCCATGAGGAGATCCAAAAATTCCTGCTGGATCTCGACCGCGTAGACCTTTCCCTGCGCGCCCACTTTTTTTGCCATCCGCCAGGAAAAATAACCGCTGCCCGCGCCGACGTCCGCCACGGTATCGCCCGCCTTCAACGCCAGCGCCTCCAGCAGCAGATCCGTGCGCTCCTCCTCCTCACGCTCGGGCCGCTCGAGCCAGCTCGCCCCCTGATGCCCCATCACTTGCGCGATCTCGCGGCCAAAATAATATTTGCCGATCCCATCGCGTGTCTTTCGGCCCGCCTCGTAACGGGCCTCGCTCGGTCGGGTGTCCTCGGCGGCGAGGCCAGCCGAGCCGATCAAGACAACACCAAGAAACAGGAGCGATTTAAGGGAGCGCATGGGGGCGAGGGACTTGGGGCAATCAACGCGAAGGGCGCGCGATTGTCCACCGCGCGGCAAGGTTCGTAGTCCGGCCGTCAGGCCGAAGGTTTTTTCCTCGGGTAGCTGCGAGCGCCAGCGAGTGGAGTCGTCCACTCCGCGACGATCGCGCTCAAACTCCCGAATTGCCGCCGCGCGGCAGACGCGAAACGCTTTGCCCATGCCTCTCCCCCGCTGGCTTCGCCCCGCCCTGCTTCCGGCTTTGCTCCTATCGTGGATCGTGTCTCCCGGATCCGCCGCCACGCCCGCGCGCCCCAATATCGTCTTCATTATCACTGACGATCAGGGCTACGGTGACATCTCCGCGCACGGGAATCCCATCCTGAAGACGCCGCACCTCGACCGCCTCCACGCCGCGAGCGTGCGCTTCACGGATTTTCACGTGAGCCCTACTTGCGCGCCGACGCGCAGCGCGCTCTTCACCGGCCGGCACGAATTCAAGAACGGCGTCACGCACACCATCTTCGAGCGTGAGCGCCTTACACTGAAGGCGACCACCCTGGCGCAAGTGTTACAGGAAACCGGATACACGACGGGCATCTTCGGAAAGTGGCACCTGGGCGACGAAGACGAGTATCAGCCGGAGCGCCGCGGCTTCGACGAGGTCTTTATCCACGGCGGCGGCGGCATCGGGCAGATCTATCCCGGCTCCTGCGGCGATGCCCCCGGCAACACGTATTTCGACCCCGCGATCAAGCACAACGGCAAGTTCGAACGGACGAAGGGCTACTGCACCGATGTGTTCTTCGCGCAGGCGACCACGTGGATCGACTCCGTCAAAGGCAAAAAACCCTTCTTCGCCTACATCCCGACGAACGCGCCGCACTCGCCTTTGCAGGTGAAGCCCGAGGATGAGGCGCGCTACACCGGCAAGGTCGCCGACGCCGCGACTGCAAAATATTTCGGCATGGTGGCGAACATCGACGACAACGTCGGTCGCCTTCTCGACCGGCTCGCCACGTGGGGGCTCGAGCGCGACACGCTCGTCGTCTTCATGAACGATAACGGCGGCACCGGCGGCGTGCGCGTGTTCAACGCCGGCATGCGTGCGCAAAAAGGCACGCCGTGGCTCGGCGGCACGCGCTCCTCATCGTTCTGGCGGTGGCCCGCACGCTTGAAGCCGGCCGATGTGCCCGCGCTCGCCGCCCACATCGATTTTTTTCCGACGATTGCCGAACTCGTCGGCGCGAAGCTCAGTCCCTCCCTCACGCAGCAGATCGAAGGGCGCAGCCTCGTGCCGTTGCTCACGAATCCCAGCGCGCCCTGGCCCGAGCGCACGCTCGTCACGCACGTCGGCCGCTGGCCACGTTTCTCCGAGCCCGACAACGCGAAGTTCACCAATTGCTCGGTGCGCACCAAACGCTGGCACCTCGTCTCGTTGCAAGGCGGCGCGCAGTCCGCGTGGCAGCTCTATGACGTCAGCGTCGATCCGGGCGAACAAACCGATGTCGCCGCGCAGCACGCCGACGTCGTGAAAAAGATGAGCGCCGATTACGATGCGTGGTGGAAAGCGGCCCGCCCACTGATGGTAAACGAGAACGCGATCGGCCCGAAGTTGAACCCTTTCAAGGAGCAGTATTGGAAACAATTCGGCGGCGGTCCCACCCCCGAAGAGGCGCACATCATGGAGCCGTCGCATCGCGAAATCCCGGGCGCCAAGAACGCGAAGAAGAAGAAAGCGTAGCTGGTGTCTCTTTCACCTGCGGTCGTCCGCAGAAAGGTCGCGACGCTACCTGTGAAATCCACTTCTTATGAGCCGGCGTGATACCGTCGGCCAACGCCGTCCCGTTGTGCCGGGGCGATCTGCGGATTGACGCGCCGCACCCCGCCGCGCACCAACATCGGGTATGCCGTCAACCCGCCTCTTCCGCGTCCTCAGCCTGGCGCTCGGCTGCGTCCTCATTGGCGGCGGCGCGGCTGCCCTCCACGCCGCCAGTCCCTCGATCACCTATCCCGCCAAGCCCGGGGCGGGCGCCGGCAAACACCTCGTGTTTCTCACCGGCGACGAAGAATACCGCGGCGAAGAGGGGCTGCCGATGCTCGCGAAAATTCTCAGCCAGCGGCACGGCTTCAAATGCACCGTGCTGTTCCCGCTCGATCCGAACGGCACGATCAATCCCGATAACAACGCCACCGTCGGCAACCCCGAGGCTCTCGCCACCGCCGACGGCATCGTCCTGGCCCTGCGGTTTCGGCAATGGCCCGACGCCGCGATGAAGCACTTCGCCGACGCCGTCGAGCGCGGCGTGCCAATCATCGGGCTGCGCACCAGCACGCACGCCTTTCTCTTCCCGGAGAATCATCCGGGTGCGTATAAGCATTTCAATGACTTCGGTCGCAATGTGCTCGGCGAAAACTGGGTGAGTCATTGGGGCGCCAACCGTCGCGGCGCCACGCGGGGGATTGTCGAGCCGGGCGTGCAGAACGACCCGATTCTGCGCGGCGTGCGCGAGGTTTTCGGCGACTCGGGCGTCTACGAGACTCACCCGGTCCGCGGCTCGCGCATCCTGCTGCGTGGCCAGGTCCTCAAGGGAATGGATCCCAAAGACCCCCCCGACCTCGAACAGCGGAGACAGCGCAAGGCCGATGGGCAGGAGCAGGGCATCAACGATCCCATGATGCCGATCGCGTGGACGCGCCTGAATCGC
Organism: Opitutaceae bacterium; assembly: GCA_031425115.1. GTDB lineage: Bacteria > Verrucomicrobiota > Verrucomicrobiia > Opitutales > Opitutaceae > ER46. The sequence goes on from JANPIT010000494.1 coordinate 11,907, forward strand.
AATGCCAACGGCACCACCAATCGCGTCTTCTGCACCACGATGGGCGCGGCGACCGACCTCGCCAACGAAGGGCTGCGTCGCCTGGTGGTCAACGCCACGCTCTCAGGCTTCGGGCTCGAAATCCCCGCGGAATCCGATGTGCGCGTTGTCGATCCCTACGAACCGGCGCCGTATGCGTTTAAAGGATACCGCCGCGGTCTGACCCCCGACGACCACGCCCTGGGCAAAACCCTGGCCGCGGGATTGCCGATGCCTGCCGGCTCGAAGAAAAAGTGAATTCTCCCGCTGCCAACGACCCGCTTCATGGCGTCACACTCGAAAAACTGCTGACCGATCTCGTCGCGCAGCACGGGTGGGAGGAGCTGGCGCGGCGCGTGCCCGTTCGCTGCTTCCAATTCGACCCGAGCATCAAATCGAGCCTGACCTTCCTCCGCAAAACCCCGTGGGCGCGCGCCAAGGTCGAGGACATCTACGTGCGTTGGAAACTGACGGGGACCTGACCCAGTCCGCCGTCGTTGCCGTAATCGGCCAACGCGGGTTTTGGCTTAGCGCCAAATCGAGGAGCCCGCGATCTCGCGGAGCGCGAGCTGCCCATCAATCAACTCCAAGGTCGACCGCACAATGGGAATCTCGTCCGCAAACTGGCCGACGATTTCGGCCCGAATCTCGCAGATCGTCTCGATCGGCATCTGCTTCAGCGCACTGCCGATCAGAGCGTGAATGGCATCCGCCTGCTCGTGCAGCGGCAGCGCAGCGATCGAGGCGAGGATGCGGTGGGAGATGTCGTCATTCGAGCCCATGAGAAAGGTCGTTCTGCCTACAGTCCTCTTCGCGCGCGCTCTGTTCCAGCTCCGGACGGACACCGCGGCGAGTTCACCTCTTTACACGTCAATTACGGGCGACGGACCGCGGCCTTGAGCGGAGCCGCCCCGCCACCGGTCCAGCGAATGAACGGTGCCGCATTCCATGCACGGTAGCGCGGCCTGTGCCGTCTGGCAGTGCGGGCAAACTCCGCCGGCAGCAAAAATATCGATGCGCTGACCGCAGGAAGCGCAGGACCACAAGGGGCCAGAGGGCGGATGCACCCGGCAGGTGGGACACGCCATATCCCGGTGGCGCGGCATGCGCTCCAAAGTCAGCAACGATTGCCCGTGACGAAACCCCGCGAAGCAGCTCTGCCAGAGGTAAAACGCCATGAAGAGCACGAAAATCATGTTGTCCGTCGAGCGCCACAACGCGTAGCCCGCCAACACCGGAATGCCCACGAGACCGATCGCGGCCGCCACTTGCAGGCTGCG
>JANPIT010000495.1:0-2231 GCA_031425115.1 Opitutaceae bacterium
CGTCAACGGAAAGGTCGAAGTCGACCTCAAGCGCATCCTCTACGGGAAAGACTATGTCATCAGCGCGGTCCGCGGCACCGCGGTGATCACCGACAGCAAGCTCTCGCTCGATGGCCTCCAGGGGAAATTCAAAGAGAACCCGTTCAAGGTCGCCGGTGGCGTGACGTTCAACGCGTCTCAGCCCAAGCCCTACACCCTCCTCGGCTCGGCCGACGTGCAGAACCTGGACGTCGGCGAGATCCTCCGCGCCGCGAATCCGGCGGAGAAGCCGGTCTTCGAGACGAAAGCCACCCTCGTCGCGCGACTCAATGGCAACGGTGGCAACGTCAGTGAGCTCGGCAAAAACGCATTTGGTAAATTCGAGCTCACGGGCACGCAGGGCGTGACGCGCATCTTTGCCCGCCACGGCACGGCAAGCACATTGGTGAACGCCGCGTCCATCGGCCTCGCGATCCTCGGAGCCGCGAAACAATCGGATGGTCTAACTGCCGCGGCCGAACTCACGCGCCTCCTCAATGAAGTGCGGTTCGACAGCCTGAAACTGATGGTCGAGCGCGGCTCCGACCTCAGCTTCAAGCTCACCTCCGTCGAGATTCTGTCTCCGCTCCTGCGCACGACGGGCAGCGGGTCCTCGACGAGCAAGAGCGTGGACGATGTCGCCACCGCGCCGATGAATGTCGTTCTCCAACTCGGCGCGAAAGGCGAGCTGGCCTACGCTCTCCAGCGCGGCCGCCTCCTCGGCAATAAACAGGACGAGATGGGCTACGCGCTCATGAGCCAGACTTTCACGATCGGCGGCACCCCATCGAAGGTGGATAACAACTCCCTCTGGAAAATCCTCGCGCAGATCGGGCTCGACGCCTTCACCCGCTAGCGGTTGGCGCGGAGCCGTGCCTTCACGTCCTCCGCCGCGCGGAGCCCGCCCCCACGGTCCGGGGCGTGTCAGTCTGGTGGGCGCTGTAACGCGAGAGGGTGATTACGCGTTATTTCGGCGCGCCCGCCAAGTCGTTGAGATACTCTTCAATCCACGTGTATCCACTCGGGGCGAACACCGCGCCGTCACGCGAATCGCGCGGATCGAGCCGGCGCGCCGTCTCCCAAAGATCGGGCATGCCATCGCGATCCGTATCTAGCGGCGCTTCCGCCGAACGATACGCCGGCCAGCCTCCCACATCCTTGGGCGCGTTGATGATCCGCCCGCCACCCGATCTCACCTCGGCAACCAAGCGGGTATCGACCGCATCGCGCCGCGGCAGCGTCGCTCCCGCCTGCGCCAGCACGCGTTCCTGCACCGCATGTAGTGGCGTGAGCGTTACACGCCCGCCCCCCAAAGCGGGTTGATCCACGCGATGGCCCGACGTCCCACGAACTGTCACGCCCGACCATTCGTCACCCGAATCAGTCTCCCGTCCCGGCCCACGGTTGCCTTTCATATAAATCGCCGAGCCGGGCTTCGCGTCCTTGTGGATCGCGATACCGTGCACGGCGCGCGTCTGCGGTCCGGAGAGGAACACGTTTCCGATCACGTCGGCCCGATGCGGCCCGGCGCCTTCGAGGTCGCCAAACGAAGCGCCGTTGTGCCGCCAATTGTAGACCACGTTGTTCACCACTTCGACCTCGGTGTCGCCTTTCACGAGCGGATTGCGATCCATGTTGTGGGCAAAGAGCGTGTGGTGCACCGACACCCGTCGCGCGTGATCACCGACGAGCAGCCCCATGCCGTGCGCGCCCTTCGGGTGGAGGCTGCGCTCGAGCGACTCACTCGTGATGCACCACTGAATCGTGATGTCATGACAGGGATACCACAGCTGAATATTCTCATCGATCGCCCAGCTCACGGAGCAGTGATCCAAAACAATGCGGTGGGGCGCAGCGCTGCGGTTCGCGATGCCGATCCCGTCACGATTCTCTGGATGCGGGCCACGCGCGTCATCCCCCACCCGCACGCGCAGGAAGCGCACGACGACATCGTGAGTGGAGATCACCAACCCCGCGCCACGCAGACAAATCCCGTCCCCCGGCGCCGTCTGCCCCGCGATCGTCAGGAATGGCTCGGTGACCCGAAAATCCCGCCGCGCTTCGATAATTCCCCCAACCCTGAACACCACGATCCGCGGCCCCTTGGTCGCCAGCGCTTCCGTCAGGCTGCCGGGGCCCTCGGGCGCGAGCGTCGTGACAGCGATGACGCGACCGCCGCGCCCGCCCGGCGTCGTCGCGCCGAAACCCTCCGC
>JANPIT010000496.1:0-1549 GCA_031425115.1 Opitutaceae bacterium
CTTTCACTGGCCACTACGAAGGCCAACTGGAAGTTTACGCGATGCCGCTCAGCGGCGGCACGCCGAAGCGTCTGACCTTCGAAGGCGAGACCGCTCAGGTGCGCGGATGGACCGCCGCCGGCCTCGTGCTCTACAGCACGCGCCACTACTCGACTCTCCCCAACGCCCAACTCGTGACCGTCGATCCCCGCACCCTCGCGCGCGAGTTCGTGCGGCTCGCGCAAGCCGACGAAGCGGCCTACGACGACACCGGTGAGTCGATGTTCTTCACGCGTCTCTCCGCCCAGAGCAGTCACGCCAAACGCTACAAAGGCGGCACCGCCCAGCAGCTCTGGCGCTGGGGCAAGACGCTGCCGGAAGCCGTGCGCTTCATCAACGATTACGAGGGCACAAGCCGGTGGCCCATGTGGTCGCAGGGCCGCGTTTACTTCGCGACTGATCGCGACGGCACCATGAACCTGTGGTCCGCAAAGCCCGATGGCACCGATCTAAAGCAGCTCACAAAACACGCCGACTTCGGCGTGAAGCAGCCGAGCCTCAGTCGCGGCCGCATCGTTTATCAAAACGGCGCCGACCTCTGGCTGCTCGACATCGCGAGCGGGAAGACCGCCCGCGTGCCCATCACGTTGACGTCGGACTTCGATCATCTGCGGGAAAAGTGGATCACGAAGCCGATGGACTATCTCACGCACACGTCGCTCTCACCGAGTGGCGACCGCGTGGCCCTCACGGTGCGCGGCCAGGTCTTCGTTGCTCCTGCCGGTCCCGGCCGTCTCGTGGAAGTTACGCGCCAGAGCGGCGTGCGTTATCGCCAGGCGAATTTCGCCGCGGCGGATGGCAAGTCGCTCATCGTGCTCTCCGACGAATCCGGCGAAGTCGAATTTTGGCGCGCCCCGGCAAACGGCATCGGCTCCCGCGCGCAGCTCACGAAGGAAGGCGATACGCTGCGCGTCGAAGGCTTCCCGTCGCCCGACGGCAACTGGCTGCTCTCCGCCGAGCGCAATCAAGATTTGCTCTTGTTCAACTTGAAGACCGCGGAGAAACGCCGGGTCGCGACTTCGCGCCAGCGCTCGTTCGACAATCCCGAAATCGCGTGGTCGCACGACAGCCAGTGGTTCGCCTTCGTGAACGACCACCCGAACGGTTTTTCCGTCGTCTACCTCTGCGATATCGCGACGGGCACAGCCACCGCGGTCACCAGCGAGCGCACCAACAGCAGTTCCCCGACGTGGAGCCGCGACGGCAAATGGCTCTATTTTCTCTCCGAGCGTTCACTCAACAGTGTCGTCCAGGCGCCGTGGGGCCTGCGTCAGCCCGAGCCTTTTTTCGACAAATCCGTGAAGATTTATCAGCTCGCTCTGTCAGACGCCACCAAACGCTCGCCCTTCCAACCCGACGACGAACTCACGCCGCCCGCTGCGCCCGCCACGACTACCAGCGCGACCGCGAAAGCCGACCCCGACGCCAAGACCGAGTCGAAAACAGAAACGGCTGCCACGCCCGCCGTGACGCCGCCTGCTGCCAGTCCCACGGCTCCGCGACGCGCCGC
>JANPIT010000497.1:0-7174 GCA_031425115.1 Opitutaceae bacterium
CCGAGCACCGGGGTGGCGGCGGCGGCGGTGAGGAGGCTGCGGCGGTCAAGGCTCATGATGGGTCACTTTCTCATGCTGGGCATGGCACCCCTGCCCCCGCGGGGCACCATGCGGCTGGTGTCGTCAGGCGCTGTCATACGCGAAGAGCAAGGCGATCTTCGAGGTGCAGGTCGGCGACCTGACTCCGGAATTTTTCATCGCGGTGCAGGAGCAGCTGAGCGTGCTGGTCGGCGCGCCCGCGCCTAAAGCGCCGCCGGCCGCTGCCGCCGAAGTGCCGGCGGACGTGGCAGCGGGGGCGACGGCAACGCCGGATGCTACTCCGGCGTCAGCCAGTTGATCCCGCCGCCGGTGGTCGCGTGCACCGCATCGATTCCAGGTTTTCCCTTCGTCGCGATGAAGTAGCGACGCGGGCAGGAGCGGCAGTTGCGCGTAGGCCCTAGCGGAAGGGCGTGGGCGTTTCTTCGACCACGCAACGATCGCGCGTTCCACTACAAATTACAGCCGCACCGGCACGCCCTGCGTCGCGAGGTAAGTTTTTACCTGCGGGATCGTGAAGGTGCCAAAGTGGAATAAGCTGGCGGCCAGCACGGCGCTCGCGCGGCCTGCCTCGAGGGCGTCGGCGAAATGTTGGAGCGTGCCGGCGCCGCCGCTGGCGATCACGGGCACTGAGACGGCATCGCTCACCGCGCGGGTGAGAGGGCAATCGTAACCGGCTTTCGTGCCGTCGGCGTCCATGCTTGTGAGGAGGATTTCGCCCGCGCCGAGTTCGACCGCGCGCGCGGCCCACGCGACGGCGTCCAGCTCGGTGCGATTGCGACCGCCGTGCGTGTAGACGCGCCAGGACTTTCCATCGGGCTCGCGCTTGGCATCGATCGCGACGACGATGCACTGCGCGCCGAAGCGATCGGACGCGCCGCGGATCAGATCGGGTTCTTTGATCGCGGCGGTGTTGAGCGAGACTTTGTCAGCGCCGCTCTTGAGCATTTTTTCGATGTCCGCGACGGTGCGCAGACCGCCGCCCACCGTGAGCGGCATGAAACACTGTTCGGCGGTTGCGGCGACCACGTCGTGCATGATGCCGCGGTTGTCGCTCGACGCCGTGATGTCGAGGAACACGAGCTCGTCGGCGCCTTGGGCGTCGTAAGCTTTCGCGCACTGCACGGGATCGCCGGCGTCGCGCAGTTCCTGAAACTTGATGCCCTTGACGACACGCCCCGCGTTGACGTCGAGGCAGGGAATGATGCGACGGCTTAACATCAGTAATCGGTCATCAGTGTTCAGTAATCAGTTCAGGCCGCGACTGATCACTAGCTCGAACTGACCACTGATTACTGGTTCAACTCACGCGTCCATGTGCGTGACGTCCGGCTCGAAATTCACCGCCAGCCGATAGACGTGGCCGGGGCGCATGATGAGCGGATGGTCGCGAACGAGATACTGCAGGTAGTGGATCTTCCCGTAATTCGTGCGGTAGGTCGGATCCGCGCTCACGACTTCGGTCTCGCGCCAGTTGGCCTGGAAATCGTCCTTCGCCACGCTGCAACGATGACCTTGCGCACCGAGGGCGAGAGCACCCGTGACGTGGTATTTCGAATGCGGCGCCGCGATCGCGAGGCAGTAGCGGAATTTGTCGAGCGTCACCTGCTGCTTCACCGTGTAGGCGAATTCGCAGGAGATCTTGTTGCCCGAAAAAGTCCATTGCACCTTCACACTGCCGAGACCCTTCACGAACTCTTCCTTGATGTTGATGATCTCGGGCTGTTCGTAGCGGAAATAGAAACTGTTGCGCAGGCCGAGGCCGGTCACGCAATTCTTGCCGTAGAAAGAAGGCAACGTCACGTGCTCACCAAAGGTGAGCTCGGGCATCATGATCGGCAGATAAACGTTGTTCGGCCAGTCGAAGATTCCCGGGCAATGCGGGAAGGCGAGAGAGTCACTCGTGAGCTTCGAGCCCGCGCTGATCAGCGGCACCTGGAGGTGCAAGCCGGACTCGGCGTCGCGATAGAGGAAGAGGCCCTGTTCCTTGCGGTTCGACTTGTCGAAGATGACGAAGCGGCCAGAGGTCTTGACCAGATCGGTCTTCGGCGCGCCAGCGGGCATCTGCACGGTCTTCGCGAGGCGGGACCATTGGCAGAGGTAGCGAGCGGCGTCGAAATTCGCCATGCGCGTGGTGTGGTGACCGTAGGCGGTGCGCTCGTCGTCGCGCAGGTCGAGGAAGCCGTGTTCCTGGTCGAGATACGTTTCGTAGAAGAACATGAACAGCCGGCGCAGAATGTCGTAATATTTGACCTTCTGATCGTCGGTGATCCAGCCGTCGCGCAGCCCTTGCAAAATGAGGCTGATGCAGTGCATCTGGCCGTAAGCGCCCGCGGCGCGACCAAACGCCCAACCGAGCCCGTCGTGGCGGACGAGGTCGGGCATCATCGTGATGTATTTCTCGGCGTAGGTGCGAAGCGTCGGGAGCTTGCGCTCGCGGACGCCGCTGTTCGCGTGCAGCTGCAGCGCGGAGCGGACGAACACAAACGTCATCACGCCGTAGAGATTGAAATTACCGCCGAAGCCGCTCGTGGAGTCGTCGAAGAAACCGGCCGAGCTGGTCTGATTGACGCGATCGCACATGCGCTCGATCAGGCGAGAGGTTTCGTCTTTCTTGGAAAGACCGAGGGAGAAACGCGCGACGGCCTTGGCGACGTTGAAGGCCTGCCAGTGGTTGTCGTAGTCACTGCGATGAAGCAGGGCCTTGTCGATGCGGACCTGAGTCTCTTCGACGAGGCGCTCCCACACGGGATTGCGTTCCTTGGACGGACCGAAGGCGAGGAGGCCGAGCGCGGCGTAGGCGAGACCGTTTTCCGCGGCGGGCTCGGTGAACATCTGCGCGGTGATGCAGCGAGCCGCGAGGTCGATGAGGTCGTGACCCTTGAGGGTGGTCTCTCCTGTCGCGCGGTAAAACTCGCCGAGGGCGAAGGCGACGTGCCCGGGTTCATCCGGGCGGGACTGTTCGCCATTGGCGGGAAGAACGGTGCCGTCGGGCTGGATGGAATCGAGATTGTGGCCCAACATCGAACGGGCCATGTCGAGACACTGCTCGGAAAAACTATGCATGCGGTGGTTTGCGGTGAACTGGAAGAGACGGACGGCGAGAGCGAAAGAAGCGGATGAATCTCAGGAGAATCAGAAGGGGAGCAAGAGGGAAAATCGGTGGATGCGAGATGAGCGCGCCGGCCCGCCGTCGATCCGATGCCGCAGGGTGCGGCGCTTGCTCCCTGAATCAGCGCGCGATCAACTTCAAAAATTCGCCGTTGGTTTTTGTTTTTGAGAGGCGGGCGATCATCGTCTCGGTGGCTTCCTCGATCTTCTGCTGCACCAGGGCGCGACGGAAGAAATGGATTCCTTCGAGCGCTTTCGCGTCGAGCAGCAGCTCTTCTTTGCGGGTGCCGCTGGCAGCAACGTTGACCGCTGGCCAGAGGCGCATCTCGGCGCACTTGCGATCGAGGACGAGCTCCATGTTGCCGGTGCCTTTAAACTCTTGGAAGATCACGTCATCCATGCGGCTGCCGGTTTCAACGAGCACGCTGGCGATGATGGTGAGCGAGCCGCCTTCCTCCGTTTTGCGTGCGGAGGCGAAGAGCTGGCGGGGCTTTTCGAGGGCGCGGACATCGAGACCGCCGGAGCCAGTGCGGCCGGAATTCTTTGCGGTGTTATGCGCGCGAGAGAGACGAGTAATGGAATCGACGAAGAGGACGACGTCGCGGCCGATCTCGACGAGGCGCTTGGCGCGCTCGATGGCGAGTTCGGCAATGCGGATGTGATTCTCAATTTGCTCGTCGTTGGAGGAGGCCCAGATCTCGGCTTTCGGCACGCTGCGTTTGAAGTCGGTGACTTCCTCAGGGCGCTCGTCCACGAGGAGGATCATCACGTGACACTCCGGGTTGTTTTCCAACACGCCGAGCGCCATGTCGCGGAGCAAGGTGGTCTTGCCGGTGCGCGGCGGGGCGACGATGAGGCCGCGGGTGCCTTTGCCGATGGGGCAGAAAAGATCCACCGCGCGCGTCGTCATCCGGCCGTCTTTCATCTCCATCTTGAGATGTTGATTTGGCGAGATGGTCGTCAGCGTCGTGAACTCGAACTTCGCGCGGCGCTCGTCGAGGGGCACGCTGTCGACCGTCTCGATGAAACGCATCTTCGGGTTCGGGAAGCGGCCGTCGGGCGGGAACGCGGTCCCGCCGATCATGGAGCCCTGCCGCAGCTTGAAGCGGCGAATCAGTTCCTTGGGGACGAAGGGGTCCGTGGGCCGGCGCTTGCCGCCTTTCTCGAGATTCACGAGCTGGCCGTTGCCGCCGCGCTGGAGATCGATGTCGAGCACTCCCTCGACGTGAATCGTGTTCTCAACCGGCGCGGGGGAAGCCGCAGGCGGGTTGGAGTCCGCCGGAGCGGAGTGGGGCGCCGCCGCGGCAACAGGTGCAGCGGCGGTCGGCGTGTCCGCGGAAGCGGACGAACTTTTCTTTTCCATACAGTGAGGTTTGGGCGGGACACGTCCCCGCGCTTGACGCTTGAAACTCTGGACAGGATAAGAGCCGCGATTTGCGTTCCTAAACCCTACAATCCGACACGCACGTGCCAGACCAGACGATTACCTCAGTGTCCCGGGAGCACCGGAAATTCAGGCCTTCGGCCGAGTTCAAAGCCCAAGCCAATCTTGGGAGTGATGCGGCTTACAAAAGGCTCTACGCGGAGTCTGTCAACTCCCCAGAAAAATTCTGGGACAAGCAAGCGAAGGAGCATCTGGTGTGGCGGAAGCCTTTCAAGAAGGTGCTGAAATGGCAGCCGCCGCACGCGCAGTGGTTCATCGGCGGCAAACTCAACGTCTCCGAAAACTGCCTCGATCGGCATCTCGGCACGTTTCGGGAAAACAAGGCGGCGCTCATTTTCGAGGGCGAGCCGGGCGATGTCAGGACCATCACCTACAAGCAGCTGCACTTCCATGTGTGCCGCTGGGCCAACTACTTCAATAACCTCGGCGTAGGAGAGGGCGACCGGGTTGCCATCTACATGCCGATGATCCCGGAGGCCGTGATTGCGATGCTGGCCTGCGCCCGGGTCGGTGCGATTCACACCGTGATCTTCGGCGGTTTTTCGGCTGAAGCCATCAAAGACCGCATCAACGATTGCAAAGCGAAGCTCGTCATCACGGCCGACGGTGGCTGGCGCCGGGGAAAAATCATCGAGCTCAAGGCCAACGTCGACAAAGCCGTTGAAGGCACGCCCACCGTGCAGACCGTTCTTGTCGTTAAACGCTGCGGCAACGCCGTCACGATGAAGGAAGGTCGCGACGTGTGGTGGAACGAAGCGTGGGAAGGCGCGCCGAATCAGCACAAGGCGAAGGCCTTTGATTCGGAGCATCCGCTCTTCATTCTATATACTAGCGGTTCGACGGGGAAACCGAAAGGCGTCTTGCACACGAGCGCGGGCTATCTGCTTGGCGCGAAATTGAGCGCCCACTACGTTTTTGATCTCAAGGAAAACGACCGCTACTTCTGCTCGGCCGACATCGGCTGGATCACGGGTCATAGTTACGTCGTCTACGGGCTGATGTCGAATGGCGCGACCGTCTTCATTTACGAAGGCGCCCCGAATCAGCCCGAGCCGGATCGTTTCTGGCAGATGATCGATCGTCACGGCCTGACGATTCTCTACACAGCGCCGACCGCGATCCGTGCGTTCATGCGCTGGGGCGACAACTACGTGCTGCGCCACCGGCTCGACTCGCTGCGGTTGCTCGGCTCCGTCGGCGAGCCGATCAATCCGGAAGCGTGGATGTGGTATCACACCATGATCGGCAAAAAGAAGTGCCCCATCGTGGACACCTGGTGGCAGACGGAAACCGGCTGTATCATGATCTCGCCGATTCCCGGTGTGACGGCGACGACGCCCGGTTCCGCCACGCGGCCGTTCTTCGGCGTCGTCCCGAAAGTCGTCGACGACAAGTGCAACGAGGTCCCACGCAACAGCGGCGGCAAACTCGTGATCACGCAGCCGTGGCCCTCGATGCTTCGCACGCTCTGGGGCGACGACGACCGTTACGCGCGACAATATTTCAGCGAGTTTCCGGGGCGGCCCGAAATTTATTTCACGGGCGACGGCGCGCGGCAGGACAAGGATGGCTACTTCTGGATCGTCGGCCGCATCGATGACGTGCTCAACGTCTCCGGTCACCGCATCGGCACGGCCGAGATCGAGAGCGCGCTCGTGTCGCACCCGGCGGTCGCGGAAGCCGCCGCGGTGGGCCGGCCCGATGAGTTGAAGGGCCAGGCGCTCGTGGTGTTCGTGACCGTGAAGGGCGGCATCGCGCCGACCGAAGAACTCAAGGAGCAACTCCGCGCGCATGTTGGCAAAGAGATCGGCTCGCTCGCTAAACCGGATTCGATTCGCTTCGCCGCGGGTCTGCCGAAGACGCGCAGCGGAAAAATCATGCGCCGCATCCTCAAGGAAATCGCCGCGGGCGGTGAGGTGAAGGGCGATACGACCACGCTCGAGGATTTCAGTGTCGTCGCGGCGCTGCAGGCGGAAGACTAAGTCGTAAGCGAAACAGATTTGTTCAAATGAAGCGGCAGCCTCGTGCCTGCCGCTTCATTTTTTGGATACAGTAGGCACGTTGCGCGCTAGCGCGCCCGGATCGAAAATTCTCCGCCCGCGAATCGACGGAGAAAAAGCGCCACGACCTGGGCTCGCTTCGCGATTGTCGGCACTGAATCGGCACAACCACGAATTCGCGCGCACTGTGGAGTTGATCGCCGATCGGACCGGGGCCGTCGGCGGCGTGGGTGTCGAGATTACGGATGGGCGCAACGCGCGGGCTTGCTGCGCGACGGAGAACCAGCGTTGCTTTCGCGCCTCGCCGACCCCGCGCCTCACTATGTTCCGCAATCCTACCGCCCTGCTCGCTTCGGTCGCGTTGCTGCTTTCCGTCGTTGGCGCGGCTGCGCCCGCTCGTTCGGCCACGCCCAACGTGCTCATAATCGGCGTCGACGATCGCAACGTCTGGATCGGCTGCATCACGGGCTCCAGCCGGGGCCGCGCAACGTCATGGCGCGCAGTGGACGTGGGAGGAGCAGCCGGTCAAGTGGGAGGAGCGCGTGCAGTAGGATGATGGACCCGATGATTACGGCTGAGCTCA
>JANPIT010000498.1:0-1908 GCA_031425115.1 Opitutaceae bacterium
ACCGAACCAGATAAAGAGACGTTTTAAGGCGCGAAACATAATGGGTGTGGTGAGTTGGTTTAGGGACTGTCGGGCGGTGCGGGACGGGGAAGCCCTTCAACGCCTTGAAGATTCCGAAGAAGTCTTCGCGCTGGTAGGGGAGGAGCTTCGCGAGCGCGGCCTGACGGGCCTCGAGCGAGTCGGCGAGGATCATCTCGCGCATGGCGTCGATGCGATCGCCTTCGAAGAACATGTGCTCGGTGCGGGTGAGGCCGATGCCGACGGCGCCGAACGCGATCGCGTTCTGCGTCTGCTCGGGCGTATCGGCGTTGGTGCGCACCGACATCTTCGAGACCTGCGAGCACCACTTCATGAGCTGGTTGAAGCTCTTGAATTTCTCGGTGGCCTGCGCGGCTTTGTCGCCGTTCAGGAGACCGGCGATGATCTCGGAGGGAGCGGTTTTGATCTGGCCGGCGTAAACCGTGCCGGACGTGCCGTCGATCGAGAGGAAGTCGCCTTCGGAGAACGTGTGGCCGTCGATGGTTGCGGTTTTCTTGTCGTAGTCGATGACGACGCCAGCAGCGCCGCACACGCAGACTTTGCCCATCTGACGGGCGACAAGCGCCGCGTGGGAAGACACACCACCGCGCGCGGTGAGAATGCCTTCGGCCGCAATCATGCCGCGCAGATCTTCCGGCGAGGTCTCGACGCGGACGAGGAGGACTTTCTCGCCCTTCTCGGCGGCCTGCACGGAGCGATCGGCGTTGAAGTAGATCTTGCCGGTGGCGGCGCCGGGGCCGGCCGGGAGACCGGTGGCGATGACCTTGGCCTTCTTGACCTCGGCGAGATCGAAGATCGGGGCGAGGAGCTGCTCGAGTTGATCGGCCGGATTGCGCTGAATCGCGGTCTGCCAGTCGATGAGCTTCTCCTTCACCATATCGATGGAGAACTTCAACGCGGCGGCAGCGGTGCGTTTGCCGTTACGCGTCTGGAGCATGAACAGCTTGCCCTCTTGGATCGTGAACTCGATGTCCTGAACGTCCTTGAAGTGCTTCTCGAGCGTCGCGCGAACCTTGAGCAGTTCGGCGTAGGACTTTGGCATGACGTCCTTCAGCTTGAGCACGGGCTCAGGCGTGCGGACGCCGGCGACGACGTCTTCACCCTGCGCGTTGACGAGGAACTCGCCGTAGAACTCGTTGGTGCCGTTGGCGGGATTGCGGGTGAACGCGACGCCGGAACCGGACGTGTCGCCCGTGTTGCCGAAGACCATCGCCTGCACATTGACCGCGGTGCCCCATTCGGTGGGGATGTTATACTTGCGGCGATAAACGTTGGCGCGGTCATTCATCCAAGAACCGAATACAGCGCCGGCGGCGCCGCGGAGTTGGTCCCAGGGATTGTTCGGGAAAGCTTTTCCGGTGCGGTCCTTCACGAGGGCCTTGAAGCGATTGACGAGCTCCTTCTGGTCGTCGGTCGTGAGCTTCGAATCCTCGATGTCGGCGTGATATTTCTCGTGCTTGAAACCTTCGATCACCGTCTCGAACGGCTCGTGATCTTCGCCTTCCTTCTTCTGCACACCCATGACGACGTCGCCATACATCTGGATGAAACGGCGGTAGCAGTCCCACGCGAAGCGGGAATTGCCCGTGGCGTTCTCGAGGGCGACGACGGACTGGTCGTTTAGGCCGAGGTTGAGAATCGTGTCCATCATGCCGGGCATCGAATCGCGGGCGCCCGAGCGGACGGCGACGAGCAGCGGCATGCCGGAGGTGGCGCCGAACTTCGTGCCCATGATCTTCTCCATGTTCGCGACGCCGGCTTCCATCTGCGCCTGCAGGGAGGCCGGGTAGGTCTTCTTGTTGGCGTAGAAGTAGGTGCAGACCTCGGTCGTGATCGTGAAGCCGGGAGGCACCGGGAGACCGATGCGCG
>JANPIT010000499.1:0-2258 GCA_031425115.1 Opitutaceae bacterium
GGGCGCGCTGGGGGCGACGACCTGCATGTTCACGTAGGGAGTGTTGAGTAAATTTCGCGCGTTGGCGCTGAGGGAGATGTTTTTTGTCAGACGCCAGCCGGCACCCGCGTCAAGATTGGTGCGATGGCGGCGATAGCTGAGACCGGTCGCGGACAAGGGATAGTTGTCGGACCAGGTCGCGTTCACGTTGCTGCTGAAACGGCCGAGCGTATAGCTGAGACCGCCGCTGAGCTGATGCGGCGCCAGGTTGATCGTGATAATCTCGGCGTAGTTGCGGGTATAGGCGGCGCGAATGTGCAGGCGGCGCAAGACCTCCGGGAGAAACGAGAGAGCTTGGCTGTATTCGACTTCCATGCCGCGGATCTGCACGCGATTCGTATTATTGCCGGTGGTTACGAAACGATAGCTCGAGAGATCGTCGTCGCCATTGTAGCCGAAGTCCTCCGGGGAAATCGTCCTGGCGACGTGGAGATCCTGCACCTGGTTTTGGAAAAGGCTGACGCTGAGCTGGCCGACGGGTTCGAAGTAGTAGGCGAGGCGCGCGGCATAATTTCGCGAGTTCTCGGGCTTCAGACGTGGATTGGGGGCGGTGACCGTTTGGGTCGAGTCATTGATCGACCAAACGCCGGCGAGATCGCGGTAGGTCGGGCGCTTGATGGTGGTGCTGTATCCGAGATGAAGATTCAGACTCTGATTGAAGAGAAATTTGACCGAGCCACTCGGGAAGAAATTATCATACTCGCCGGTGCGGTGGATTTTGGGCTGCGAGAGATACTGATATTGCAAGCCGGGGATGGTCGTCGCCCGGCCGTTTGTCACCTGGCCGGCACCGGGGAACGCGGCGCGCACCTCGGCCGGCGTGCGTGGATCGAACTCGGTGGAATCGGTGCTGGTCTCTTCCCAGCGCAAGCCGGCGCGAAACTTCATGCGACTCCAAGTCGTGTCGGCCATGATGAAACCTGAGCGAACTTCCTCTTCGAGGCGTTTCCTGTTGGCGATGTATGCCGTGTAATAATTGGCCGCGGAAAGATTCTGCTGGAAGGCGGCGGGTTGGGCATCGTAGAGACGCGCAATACGTTCCAAGTCGGGCATGAAAACGTTTTGGCCCGAAATGGAGGTGATGCTGCCTTTCGAGATTCCGAAATCGTAGGGGTAGGCCGACTGGTAGTTCGCCCAGGCGCCCGTCGCGATCGGTGTGGTGCCGGTTCCGTAGTAGTCGGAACGCCGGGACAGCTGATCGTCTTCGAATTTGCGGAGCTCGTAACGTTCCTTCACACCGGCTTTCCAGACGAAGGGCAGGCGCAACCGCGTGCGCAGCGTGGCGATGAGCTCCCCGGTGATGAAGCTGGAGCGCGAGAAGCGGCCGTCGTTCAGGCTGACCGGAGGGCTGGTGAAGCTGGCGCCACTGGCGATATCGGGGCCGGATATCTGGGTGAACTTCCAATCGGTGTCAGCGACCGAGGAGCGCTCGGCGCGGAAATTCACGCCGGTGGCCGTGGGGTTGTTCGCGTCGCGGATCGCGTGACGGCGCACGAGCGGGTTATACCAGCTCGTGGCGTCGGTATAGGCGAGCCGGCCCTCCAGCTCGAAATTCCCTGCCTTGTATTCAAATTTCGGCAACACATAGAGCGCCTCGCCGAGCTTGGAGACAGCGACGGGATTCGCCACGACGGTGGCCCCAGCGGTCGTCGTGAAATTCAGCAAAGGGTCGGTGCCGACGACTCCGGCGCGAGGGCCGGCGTTGAAGGTCACGGTGCGCTGCGGCGTCCAAAGATCGGTGTAATTGTAGATCAGGCTGAGGGAAAGCGCGAGGGACCTGCTCACCTTGAAATCGGTGGTGAGCGTGGTGGCGAAACGCTTGTTGAAACGCGGCGCGTGCTGGAAGCTGAGCGCCGTAATGACTTCGGGCCGCGGGTCCGCGGCGGTGGGCACGCGGTTGTAAGTCAGCGTGGAGATCAGCGTTTCCTGATAGACATTGGATTCGCTGATGTTGAAGACGACGCCGAGACGCTTGTTCAAAAAAATGTCGGAGTATTCAAAAATACCACCTGGGCGGATTTTGCGCGAGCCGCCGGAGTCGTCCGGCCCCACTGTGCGCTTGAGCGTGAATTCCTCGGAATGCGCGGCGAAGTTCACCTGCCACGACACGCGCCGGCCCGCGCGATCGAAGGCCCGCTTGGTTTTTAGGTTGATGGTGCCGGCGGGCGAATTCGCGTCGACGTCGGCGCTCACCGTCTTCGAAACCTCGATGGATTCCA
>JANPIT010000500.1:0-1933 GCA_031425115.1 Opitutaceae bacterium
GGGACCACTCCCCGCTCGCTTCCGACTACGCGGAAAAAGCCGCGCAAACCGCCTTCCCCGCGCTCCGGGTGGCTCAGGCCACACCCGGCCTGCTGGCGAGCGATGCTCCGGTGGGCCTGCTCTTGATCAGTCACGTTTTGAACGAGCTCGCGCCCGATGCACTTGCGGCGCTACTCGGCTTGATCGCGCGCGCCGAAGCCGTGATCTGGGTCGAGCCCGGCACGCATGTGATCAGCCGCCAGCTCGGAAAACTGCGCGACGCGCTCCGCGACCGATTCACGCTCCTCGCCCCCTGCACGCACGCGCTCGGTTGCCCGATGTTCGCGGAGGAGAACGAGCGCCACTGGTGTCATTTTTTCGCGCCGCCGCCCTCCGAAATTTTTGCCGACACCAATTGGGTGAAATTCGGTCAGCGCGCGGGAATCGATTTGCGCAGCCTGCCCTACGCTTTTTTTGCGCTGGAAAAACTACGACCCGCCGCGGATGCAGTCGCCCCCGCGGCTCCCGCTTTGGATCTCTCGCGGGTCATCGGCCGCGTCGAGCACTTCAAACCTTACGCGCGGCTTTTGAACTGCGACGCCGGCGGGCTCACCGAACTCGAGCTACCCAAGCGCGCGGATCCGGCGCTGTTCAAGCAACTCGAACGCACCAAGGCGCCCCTCGTTTACCGGTGGCGCCGCGACGCCGCAAAAATTCTCGGAGGGGAATCGCTCAGCCCCGTTGCCCCCTCCAATCCCGAGACACAATCAGCGAGCGAGTAACGGCGGGGCGATCCCCGCCGTGGACGACGTCGTCTCAATTCACTTCAGTTCGCGGATCTTGATCGACCGGTAGCTCACGACGTTGCCGTGATCCTGAAACGCGAGATGGCCCTTCGAGAGGGTCGCGAATTTCGGCCAGGTTTTGAACTTGCTGGCGGCAATCATCGCCTTGCCTTCGGCGCTCGCGAGATCGGCCGACACGACCTTCTTCCCGTTGAGCCAGTGCTCCACTTTCCAGGCCTTCACGATCAAGCGAGACTGGTTCCACTGGCCCACCGGTTTCGGTAGATCGCGCGGCACTTCAGGCCCCATGTCGTAGAGGGAACCGGCGAGATGGTTGCCCAACTTGTTGTCGGTCGCCTTCTCGTTATCGAGCACCTGATACTCCGGGCCATAGCGAAACGGCGCGCTCTCGCCGAGACCAGCGCGGTAAATCACGCCGCTGTTGCCGCCCTCGGAAATCTTCCACTCGAAGCTCAGCTCGAAATCCGCGAATTCCTCGCGAGTCACAATATCCCCCGCCTTCGCCGCGGTGAGGACGAGCTCGCCATCCTGCGCTTTCCAACCCGCACCGACCGCTTCGGCTTTATAGCCGCGCCAGCCGTCGAGCGACTTGCCGTCGAAGAGCAATTTCCAGCCGTCCGATTTTTCCTTGGCCGAGAGCGTATTGGGCTCAGCCGCAAACAGCGGCGCAGCAGCGAGCGTCAGTGCGAGAGCAACGAGTGGGGTGCGAAAGTTCATCACCGCCGAGTAAACACGCGCCGCTCCGATCCTGTAAATGCTCTTAATCCGATCTAAGTGCGCAGGGCCTGCGCTGCCTGCAGTCTCCACCGCAGTGACTTCAGGAGCTTCTTCCAGCGGGCAAACTGCTTCGCGACCTGCTTCGGCCCCGGCATGCCGGTGCCTTCGCGTTTGGCGAGCGCGCGCTTGAGGTCGAAAACTTCGCTCCAATCGTCCGTGAACGCCGCGTGGACCGTTTTCACGTCCGCCGTCGAGAGCGCGTTGAGCGCAACTCCCTGCTTCTCCGCCAGCCGCACGACCGCGCCGACCGCGTGATGCGCGTCCCGGAAGGCCACGCCTTTGAGCACGAGATAATCCGCCAGATCGGTGGCGAGGAGCGCCGGGTCAGCCACGGCGGCCGCGCATTTTTCGCGATGCAACGTCATCCCCGC
>JANPIT010000501.1:0-1759 GCA_031425115.1 Opitutaceae bacterium
TTTTTCGAGAGCAAGATCCGTCCCGTGCTCGCGGAAAACTGCTACGAGTGCCACAGCGCGACCGCCAAGAAGCTCAAGGGCGGCCTCCTCCTCGACTCGAGCGCGGGCGTGCAGGAAGGCGGTTTCACGGGTCCTGCCATCACGCCCGGCGATCCCGATGCGAGCCTGATCATCCAGGCGCTGCGCCACACCACCGAGGATGTCGCGATGCCGCCGAAGAAAAAACTCCCACCCCACGTCATCGCCGATTTCGAGACGTGGGTCCGCGCAGGCGCGCCCGATCCGCGCACGACCGACACTGTCGCCGTCGTGAAAGCGAAGGAAACCATCGATTGGGAAAAAGCGCGCGAGTGGTGGGCGTTCCGCCCGCTGGCCAAGCCCGCGCCACCTGCCGTGAAAAACGCCCGCTGGCCCGCGAACGACATCGACCGCTTCATTCTCGCGCGTCTCGAAGCCTCCAATCTCGCGCCTGCGCCCGATGCCGACAAACGCGCGCTCCTGCGCCGCGCCACCTTCGATCTCACCGGGCTCCCGCCCACGCCGTCGGAGGTCGGGGCCTTTCTCGCGGACGAGACGCCCGGGGCCTTCGCGCGCGTGGTCGATCGGCTACTCGCCTCCCCGCGCTACGGTGAGCGCTGGGGCCGCCACTGGCTCGACGTCGTGCGCTACGCCGACACCGCCGGCGACAATTCCGACTATCCTGTTCCGCAGATGCACCGCTATCGCGACTGGGTGATCGCCGCCTTCAATCGCGATCTGCCCTACAACGAGTTCGTCCGCGACCAGCTCGCCGGCGATCTGCGCGGCGGTGCGACCGTCGAGGAGAGCCACGAGCGCCTCGTCGCGACCGGATATATCGCCAACGCCCGCCGCTTCGGCTCGCGCGTCGACGACTACCCGCAGCACCTCACGATCGAGGACACGATCGACAACGTCGGCCGCAGCTTCCTCGGCCTGACCGTGAGCTGCGCCCGCTGCCACGATCACAAGTTCGACCCGATTCCCACCCAGGACTACTACGCGCTCTACGGCATTTTCAACGCCACGCGTTACCCGTGGCCCGGCATCGAGCTCGACAAGAAACAACGCGACTTCGTCCCGCTCGTGCCGCCCGCCGATCGCGCTGAAGCGGTCGCCGCCATCAAGACGCGGCAGCAGGAACAATCGAAACTCGACAAGGAGGCGAACCGCCTCCGCGACCTCGCCAAGGACGAAGCCGATGCCGAGAAAAAGAAGGAGCTTCAAGCGCAGCTCAAAACCGCGGAGAAGCTCGCGCTCGATCACGCCAAGCAACCCCTGCCCTTCGAGCTAGCCTATGCGGTCGCGGAAGCCACGAAGTTCGGAGACGTTGCCGTGCAGCAAAAAGGCGACCCCGCCAAACCCGGCGAGATCGTCCCGCGCCGCTTCCTCACCGTCCTCGGCGGCGCCGCCCTTCCCCCGGGCACACCGGCCAGCGGCCGCGCCCAGCTCGCCGACTGGATTCTCGGTGCCGACAACCCGCTGCCCGCCCGCGTCATGGTAAACCGGATATGGCAGCACCACTTCGGCCGCGGGCTCGTGCCGACGCCGAACGATTTCGGCAAACAGGGCAAGCCGGCCACCCATCCCGAACTCCTGGATCATCTCGCGCTCCAATTCCGCGAGCACGGCTGGTCGGTGAAAGCCCTCCACCGGCTCATCATGCTCTCCCGCACGTATCGTCTCGCCTCCGCCCGCAGCGCCGACTCGCTCGCGCGCGACCCCACGAACGAGCTCCTCG
>JANPIT010000502.1:0-18347 GCA_031425115.1 Opitutaceae bacterium
GCTCAAGTCAGCGGCGGCGGCGCTTCACGGCCAACTGCACGCCCGAGTAGCGAACCAAGCCTTGCAGCCGCTCATATTGCTGCGGGTCGAGGTGCTTGGCTTCCTGGAGCTCTTTCTCGGCGCGGCGTAGCGCCTCTTCGACGGCCTTCTCATCGATCTTTTCCTCGGAAATCGCGTGTTCGGCAAGAACGTGGACGCGGTCGCCCTCGACCTCCACGAAGCCGCCACTGATAGCCAGGAGCAACGTTTCCGCACCCTTCGTCACGCGCAACTCGCCGTGTTCCACCTGCGCGAGCAAGGGAATGTGACCGGGAAGAATGCCCACCTCACCCTCCAACGTCGGGATGACGACCGTGTCGATCGTGTCGGTATAGACGCGAGCATCCGGGGTGACGATTTCGAGAGTGAGAGGCATACGAACGTATTTTAACCACTAATGATCACTAATGATTTGGAAATGAGGGAATCAGAATTCCTAAAATTACCGCCTATTAGCGTGAATTAGTGGTTATGGCATCAGGCCTTCTTGGCGGCCGCGAGCACCTCGTCGATACCACCCTTCATGTAGAAATCGCCTTCGGCGACGTCGTCGAGCTGGCCATCGAGGATCATCTTGAAGCCGCGCACTGTTTCTTTGACGGAAACGTATTTGCCGGGCGAGCCGGTGAAGACTTCCGCGACGTGGAACGGCTGGGAGAGGAAGCGCTGAATCTTGCGCGCGCGATAGACGGTCTGTTTGTCCTCGGGCGAGAGTTCATCGAGACCAAGAATCGCGATGATGTCCTGAAGATCCTTGTAGCGCTGCAGCACGCGCTGCACTTCGCGGGCGACTTTGTAGTGCTCTTCGCCGACGATGTCGGCCTGGAGAGCCTTCGAGACGGACGAGAGCGGATCGACCGCAGGATAAATACCGAGTTCGGCGATGGAGCGCTCCAACACGATGGTGGAGTCCAAGTGCGCGAAGGTGTTCGCCGGCGCCGGATCGGTCAGATCGTCGGCGGGCACGTAGACGGCTTGGAAGGAGGTGATCGAACCTTTCTTCGTCGAGGTGATGCGCTCCTGGAGGAGGCCCATCTCGTTTGCGAGCGTCGGCTGATAACCGACCGCGGACGGCGAGCGTCCCAACAAAGCGGATACCTCGGAGCCGGCCTGCGAGAAGCGGAAGATATTATCGACGAAGAGGAGCACGTCCTGGTTCTTCTCGTCGCGGAAGTATTCCGTCATCGCGAGCGCGGAGAGCGCCACGCGCATACGCGCGCCCGGCGGCTCGTTCATCTGGCCGTAAACCAGCGCGACCTTGGACTTCGAGAGATCCTTTTGGTCGATGACGCCTGCTTCCGACATTTCGTGGTAAAGGTCATTGCCCTCACGCGAACGCTCACCGACACCCGCGAACACGGAGTAACCACCGTGCGCTTTCGCGATGTTATTGATGAGCTCCATGATCACGACGGTCTTGCCGACGCCCGCGCCACCGAAGGCGCCGACTTTGCCGCCCTTGGTGAACGGCGCGATCAGGTCGATCACCTTGATGCCCGTCTCCAGAATGTCGGCTTTCGTGTCCTGGTCCACGAGCGTGGGCGCAGGGCGATGGATCGGATACTTCTTGTCGAATTTGACCGGCCCCTTGCCGTCGACGGTATTGCCGGTGACGTCGAAGATGCGGCCCAGCACGCCGGCGCCGACGGGCACCGAGATCGGCGCGCCCGTATCATTAACGGTCATACCGCGAACGAGGCCTTCCGAGGAGGACATGGCGATCGTGCGCGCGACACCGGCACCGAGATGCTGCTGGATCTCGAGCGTCAGGTTCTGCTTCACGCCTGCGGCGGTGAAGTCGACGGTGAGCGCCTGATAAATCGGCGGGATGGCGTTTTCGCCGAACTGAACGTCAACGACGGGGCCGATGACTTGAACGATTTTGCCGGTGTTCATTTTCTTAAAGGGACGAGGGTCGTGACGTATGCGTGAAAGGGAAGAGATCAGCTCGTGAAGGCGGCGGCGGAGATCTCGAGGATCTCCTGCGTGATGGCAGCCTGGCGGGCTTTATTATATTCGAGCGTGAGATCGCCGAGCAGCTTCGTGGCGTTGTCCTTGGCGGTCTTCATCGCGACCATGCGGGCCGAATGCTCCGACGCCTTGGCGTCGAGCACCTGCTGATGGATTTCGCGATTGATATAGAGAGGAAGGAGCGCGCTGAGGACGGTTTCGGCGCCCGGCTCAAAAATCATCTGCTGTTCGGAAGCCCCCAGCTTGCTGTTCGCGCCCGCACCGGCGTCGGACTGCAAATCGGCAATCACATCCTTCACACTCGTGAGTGGGAGTAACGGGAGCAGCGTCGGCACTTGCACGAGCGTATTGCGGAAACGCGGCCAGAGGATTTCGACGGTGTCGACGGCACCCTCGAGAAACTGCTTCACCATGAACTCGGCGACGACCTTGACCTCGGCGAATGCAACGCGATCGGTGACCGAGAAATCCGCCAGAAGATCACGATGGGTGCGCGCGATAAACTGCGTGCCCTTGCGGCCGATGACCACGTATTTGGCCGGCGTCTTGATGTCGGTAACGAGCTTGAAGAGGTTCGCGTTGAGCGGACCGGCCAGGCCCTTGTCCGACGTGACGAGAATGATACCGCGGGTCTTGACCTCGCGCTTTGTGAGAAACGGATGCTGGGCCTCTTCGACGCGATCAGCGAGTGCGGCGAGCATGCGAGCCATTAGCTCCGCATAAGGCCGGCCGGCGAGCGCCGCCTGCTGGGCCTTCTTCATCTTCGAAGCAGCCACCAGCTCCATCGCCTTGGTGATCTGGCGAGTGTTTTTGACCGACTTGATGCGTCGGCGGATGTCGCGGGTGGAAGCCATCTAAGGATTTTTGATTCTCGATTTTCGATTTTCGATTTCAGCAGCCGCAGTAACGGCAATCTAAAATCCAGACTCGAAAATCCAAAATTAAATTAGGCGTTGAAGCTCCCCTTCCACTCGTCGGTTGCGGTCTGCAATTTCGCTTCCAGATCCTTGTCGAGTGCGGCCTTCGTGCGGATTTCCGTGAGGAGCGCATCCTTCCGGGTGCTGAAGAAATCCTTCATGGACTGCGCGGCTGCGACGACCTTGCGGGTATCGATGGTATCAAAGACGCCCTTTTGCATCGCGAAGAGAATCGCGACCTGGAGCTCGATCGGCACCGGGCTGAACGCCGGCTGCTTGAACAATTCGACGATGCGCGCGCCGCGCTCGAGTTGCGCCTTGGTCTTCGCATCGAGGTCGGAGCCGAACTGGGCAAAGGCCGCGAGCTCGCGGAACTGGGCGAGCTCACCTTTCAGTTTTCCACCAACCTGCTTGGTCGCCTTGATCTGCGCTGCGGACCCGACGCGCGAGACGGAAAGACCGACGGAGACGGCGGGACGGATGCCTTGATTGAACAAATCCGTCTCGAGAAAGATCTGGCCGTCCGTGATCGAGATGACGTTCGTCGGGATGTAGGCGGACACGTCACCGGCCTGTGTTTCGATAATCGGGAGCGCGGTGAGCGAGCCCTTGCCATCGAGACGAGCGGAGCGCTCGAGCAGACGGGAGTGAAGGTAGAACACATCGCCCGGATACGCTTCACGACCGGACGGGCGCTTGAGAATCAGCGAAATCTGGCGGTAAGCGACGGCGTGCTTGGAAAGGTCATCGTAAACGATGAGCGCATCCTGGCCGTTCTCCATGAACCACTCGCCCATCGCGGCGCCCGAGAACGGAGCGATGTATTGATTGGCGGGATTGTCTGCCGCGGGGGCCGCGACAATGATCGTGAACTCGAGCGCGCCGGCGCCTTCGAGCGCGGCGATCGTGCGGACGATGTTCGAATTCTTCTGACCGACAGCGACGTAGATGGAGTAGACCGGACGGAACTTGGGATCACCGCTCGCGAGCCCGACCTTGTTGATCTTCGCCTGGTTGATGATCGTGTCGATCGCGATGGTCGTCTTGCCTGTGCCGCGATCGCCGATGATCAACTCGCGCTGACCACGGCCGATCGGAATCATGGAATCGATCGCCATGATGCCGGTGAAGAGCGGCTGGGAAACGGATTTGCGGACAATGATGCCGGGCGCGATCTTTTCGACCGGATAACACTCCGTCGCCGCGATCGGGCCCTTGCCGTCGACTGGAGTACCGAGCGCATCGACCGCGCGGCCGAGGAGCGCCTTGCCCACCGGCACGGAGAGAAGTTTGCCGGTGGTCTGGACTTCGTCGCCCTCTTTCAGCTTGGCGATGTCACCGAGAATAACGCAGCCGACTTCGTCTTCCTCGAGATTGAGCGCGATGCCGATGGCCCCGCCGGGGAACTGCACCATCTCGTTATACATCACCTCGGAGAGGCCTTCGATCTTCGCGACGCCGTCCGCGATGGTGCGGATGTTACCGGTGTTCTTTTTGACCGCTTTGCTGGAGAGCTTGGCGATCTGCTGTTCGATTTGGTCGAGGACGGAGCTCATCGGAAGAGAGGGTTTCGAAACGGACGTATCAGAAATTATTAGACAGAACCGGCGAGCGTGGCGAGCTGGCCGGCGACGGAGGATTCGTAAACATCATCGCCCACGCGCACGCGGAGACCGGCCAGCAGTGCCGGATTCGGCTGCGCTACGGCGGTGACGGGACGCTGATATTTCTTGGTCATCGCCGCCGCGATATTCGCGAGGACCGGGCCGCTCACGGAGCCCGCGTGTTCCACCACGGCTTGGCCGCGGGCAAACTCGGCGGTGACGAGGCGCTGGTAGGCTTTTAATACCGCGAGAGTGTGAGCCGGCCGGTGCTTCTCTATATACTGCAATACGCCGGACACGCGATCGGCGGACAGCGCGCCGTCGACGATGCTCAGTTTGAAAAACTGGCGGGCGAGCTGCTGGATTTGTTTTTTGCCGGAGGCCATGCGCGTAGCGGAGAGCTGGGAGCTAAGAGTCTAGAGCGATATACAACTCAGACGTTGGTGAGCTCGCGGCCGGCGGCCTCGTTGTAGGCGGCGCGATCAGCGTCGGTCAGTTTCTTGGCGAGCACGCGCTCCGTCGTGGTGACGACGAGGCGGGCAATCTCGGTGCGGGCGTCGGCGAGCATTTTCTTGTGCTCCAGCTCGATCGCTTGCTGCGCCTTTGCGAGCAACTCAGCCGACTTCGTGGTCGCTTCCTGGGTTTGCTTGTCGAGGAACTCTTTCGATGTCTTCCGGGCGTCATCGACGATGCGCGTCGCTTCAACGTTCGCTTTCTTGACGATGGTCGCGCTCTCCTGCTGAGCAGCAGCGAGCTTGGCCTGCATTTCTTCAGCGTAGCGGATGCCGTCGGAAATCTTCCGCGTGCGTTCTTCCATCGTCGCCGTGACGGGCTTGATGCCGAACTTATAGAGGACGAACAGGACGATCAGAAAACTGATCACCTGCATGACGATGTATTTCGGCTCGAGACCGAAACGTTCCGCAATGCCGGGCTTAGCGGCGTGTTCGACGGCGGCGGCGAGGAAGAGTGACAGCGTCATGGCAGGAAAACGAGATGGCAGCGCGGACGAGCCGCGCTGCCGGTGAATCAATTAGCCGAGGAACAGCGCGAGAATGCCGAGACCTTCGGCGAGCGCCATACCGATGATGGCTTGAACGAGCACCTTGCCGGACGCGCCGGGATTGCGGCCCACGGCTTCAGCGGCCTTGAAGCCGATGAGACCGACGCCGATGGCGGCGCCGAGGAGGCCGAAGGCGCTCGTGAGATTGCCGGTAACGCCGGCGGGAGCCGCGACAGCGGCTTGAGCGAGGATCTGGATCATAGTGTTATATACGGGTGGTTGCGGTTTCCGCCGTGCGCACGCGAGGCACGCTCCCAGCGGGAAAAGGGAAACTCAGTGGTGCGCGCCCGCGCCGGGCGCATGCTTGTCGTCGTGGCCGTGATCTCCGCCCTCGTGATTACAGAGCAGGCCGATGTATACAGCAGTGAGCAAGGTGAAGACCAGCGCCTGAATCACACCGACGAGCAGCTCCATGAAGTAGAACACGAAGATGAAGCCCGTGCCGTGCAGCAGATTCTCGCCGCCGAAGACATTGCCGAAAAGACGAACCGAAAGCGTGAAGGGGCGAATGACGATCGAGAAGACTTCGATCAGGCCCACGATCAGAAAAACGAGTGAGAGAATTGGATACAGCCAGCCGGGTGTCTCGGCCTTGTCGGCTTTGTTACCGAAGAGATCTTTGAAGATTAGCGCCGGACCCGCGAACTTGAAAACAATGATCGCCCAAGCGCCGAACGAGATCGCGGCCAGCGCGATTGTGCCGTTGAAGTCGGCGTTGTGCGGCCGAATCAGTGGACGCGTTAAGTGGAAATTACCGTCCGCACCATCGAACCCCCAGCCCATCGTGCCGACGCCCGGGATCAGTCCCATCCAGTTGTGAAACAGGATGAAGATGAAAAACGTAATGAGGATCGGAAACGCGGTGGGAAACGCGGCCTTGCCAACGATCGGCTCAAAAATATCGCGGAGTCCCTCTAGAAGAGACTCGAACACCGCCTGGCCACGCGACGGAACGACAGAGGGTTTGCCCACCAGCCAGCGGATCAGCAGCACGAGCAGAATCGAGATCACCCAACCCGTGACCATACTGTTGGTAACCGTCCAACCGTTGCCAAAATCGATGAGCTTCGCAGCGCTCGGAGCAACGCCCTCTGCGGCAAGCGGCGTGAGGCCGCAGACGAAGGCGATGAGAAGTGTGGCGAGTTTGGTGACCCTGGACATGCGCGCGCGTTACAGGTGGAACAAAAGGAAGGGAGATCAAAGTCTGTCGCCCCTGCCTCCGTCAACCTTCGAAATTGCGCGGCTGGAACCGCTGCGGACAAATTAGCCCAGGCGTTTTTTGGCCGCGCTGAACTTATGGCGATGCCGGCCGCAGACGGGCGACGAGCGAATCATGGCTCTCTGCACGCTGCTGAAAGACGGTTTCGAATTCAAAGGGCCACGGCTCCTCCACCAGCTCCCAGTGGACGGAATCGCGGACGGTCGCCGTCGCGTCGGCGAAATAGGGGCGGTGGTCGGTCCGGAAATAGAGGCGGCACCCCGCGGCGGCGCGAGACGCCACGGCGGAGAGAAACTCGGGCTGGAGCACCCGGTGCTTATGGTGCCGGGATTTCGGCCACGGGTCCGGAAAGAGCACAAAGAGCTCGGAGATCTGCAGACCGGGGGGCAGCGCCTGCAGGAACACCCGTGCTTCCGCGCGAATGAAATGCAGGTTGGGCAGCTTGGCCCGGTCACGCTTCCGCGTAGCGCGTTCGATGCGTTCTCCTACGAGATCGATGCCGATGCAGGTCTTCGACAGGTGCGCCGCGGCGTAGGCGGTCAGGAAATGCCCATGCCCCGACCCGACCTCCCAAAGAAATGGCGCATCCGCGGAAAGAATACGCGCAAGCTCTTCCCCCAGTCGGTCGCGCCGCTCAGTGATCAGCGACTGGTATTTCGGGGTCCAGGATGCGTTATTCATCGTTCCCTTCGTTCGCGCCTGCGGGGCGATCGGTCGATCCGTGACGCGCGCTGAGCCAAATCATGAGGATCCCGATGTCGGCGGGGCCTACGCCGCTGATCCGACTCGCCTGCCCTAGCGTCATCGGCCGCACCTGCGACAATTTGTTCACAGTTTCTTTCCTAAGTCCATTGACCGATAGATAGTTGATATCTTTTGGCAGGCGGATCTTTTCGACGTTGCTTAGCCGCGCGATCTGGCGCTCTTCACGTGCCAGATAACCCTGATAAGCAACACGATAAACCGCCTCTTCTTGAATGGGAACTGACTCCCGCCGTAGTTCGTCCGGCAGGTCGGCGCGATCGCGGTCGCGCCGTATCGCGTCCGCCCACGTGCCTCCCCCGCCGGCCGCCCGCTCGCGTTCAAGCCGGGCTATCCACGAGTTAATGCTATCCCGCTTCGCTTCGATGCGGGCGGAGCGGCTCGCCGAAATTAACCCATGAGTCCGGGCATGGTGGGCGAGGCGCAGCTCGGCGCTCGCATGGTTAAAGAGAAGGCGATGTTCAGCCCGGCTCGTGAACATGCGGTAGGGCTCGTCGGTGCCTTTGGTGACGAGGTCATCAATGAGGACTCCGATATAGCTCTCATGTCGCGCCATCAAAAGAGGAGATTCGCCTCGGACCTTGTTCACCGCGTTTACGCCCGCGACCAATCCTTGACCGGCGGCCTCCTCGTAGCCCGACGTGCCGTTGATTTGTCCGGCAAAGAAAAGGTTCTCGACCTTCTTCGACTCGAGTGAGGCGAAGAGCTGGGTGGGCGGCGCGAAGTCATATTCCACGGCATAGGCCGGGCGGAGCAGCACGGCGTTTTCCAGTCCGGGGATGCTGTGCACCATCTCGAGTTGCACGTCGAAAGGCAGACTTGTTGACAGGCCATTCACATAAAATTCGTTCGTCGAACGGCCTTCCGGTTCGAGGAATAAGAGGTGGCGCGGCTTGTCCGCGAACCGCACAAATTTGTCTTCAATACTTGGGCAATACCTTGGCCCGACGCCTTCTATCTCGCCGCTATACATGGCGGATTTCGACAAATTGGCGCGGACAATCTCGGCCGTCCGCGCCGTGGTGTAGGTCATCCAGCACGAAACTTGTTCACAACCGGGCCTCCAACCTAACTTGCGCTCGCCCGTTTGTTCCACGTGGAACAAATCGCCTTCATCACGGGTGTCGTGAAAGGCAAACAGGGTCGGCGCCGCGTCGCCCTTCTGTTCCTCCATCGCCCCAAAATTTAACGATCTCCCCAGCAGCCTTGGTGGAGTCCCCGTCTTAAGGCGCCGCAGCTCAACGCCCGCTTCCAGGAAGCTGGCCGAAAGTGTTTTGGCGCTAAAGTCCCCCAGCCTCCCGCCCTCGTTCTTGTTCTGCCCGATGTGCATCAGGCCCCGCAAAAACGTCCCGGTGGTCACCACGACTGTCTGCGCGCGAAACTCGACATCCAAGTTGGTGCGACAACCGACAACGCGGCCGCCCTCGAAAATCAGGCCCGTCACCGTCGCTTGGAAAATTGTCAGATTCGGCTGGAGCTCGAGCGTGTGCTTAAGGCGGAGCTGGTAGGCCTTCTTGTCACATTGGGCCCGCGGCGACTGCACCGCCGGCCCCTTCGACTCGTTGAGCAGCCGGAACTGGATTCCGGTCACGTCCGTGTTGATCGCCATCTCCCCGCCGAGCGCGTCGATTTCCCGCACCATTTGACCCTTCGCCTGCCCGCCGATAGCGGGGTTACAGCTCATCTGGGCGATCGTATCGATGTTGCCCGTCAACAAGAGCGTCGGCGCACCCATTCGCGCCGCGGCGAGCGCCGCTTCGACTCCGGCATGGCCGGCCCCGCACACGATCACTGCGAAAGGTCTGCCGTCATTGAACATAGTTAAACCGCAAACCCGAGATTTCGCGCACTGCGGGCGGTGGGTGCAAGCGCGCTATTTGCCGATACAAAACGTGGCGAAGAGGTGGTCTAGCATACGCTCGTTGTCGACTCGACCGCTGATCTCCCCAAACGCCACCAGCACTCCGCGAAGATCACTCGCGATTAATTCGATGGGTTCGCCGTTTCGGAGCTTTCCCGTCGCCGCCGCCAGCTGCTCCTGCGCGCCGTCCAGTGCGTGCGCGTGTCGCGCGTTAATCGCGACCAAGTCAGTCGGATCGTCCGCAAACGCATCGGCTTTAGCCACAATGGCCGCTCGCAATTCCTCGATCCCGCGCCCGGTGAGAGCCGAAGTCTCAAGCACCTGGACGCCCGGGACCCGCCCCGCAACCTCTCGATCTGCATTTGCAGCCAAGTCAGTTTTGTTAACCACGACAATGGTGTGCGCCGCATACGGCGGGCGTAACACATCAAAGGGCAGGGTAGGGAACACCTGCCGCGCGGCGTCTACCACCAGCAAGAACACGTCCGCCTCCGCCAGCCTCTCAAACGTCAGGGCCATCCCGCGCTGCTCTATTGCACCCGGGGCCGGGTTGATTCCGGCCGTGTCGATCAAGCGTAGGCAATGCGGCCCCACCACAATCCGCTCTTCGAGATAGTCCCGCGTCGTGCCCGGCTCCGCGTCAACCAGGGCGCGGTCACGCCCCACAAGCCGGTTCAATAAGCTACTTTTTCCCGCATTCGGCACGCCAACGATGACCGTTTTCATGCCATCGCGGAGCAGGCTTCCGTAACGCGACGTCGCCCGCAAGCCATTGATATCTATTGCGATACGACTGAGTTCAGCAGCAACCACCTCCCGATCCTCCAGCGGCAAGTCTTCGTCGGGAAAATCAATATAGGCTTCAATTCGCGCGAGTGTCGCCAGCACCGCGTCGATCAAGCCCGCCATCCGCCGCGCCAGCGCACCTCGCAACTGTTGATTGGCCGCCGCGAGCGCCCGGTCACTTCGCGCGTGGATCAGGTCCATCACTGCCTCGGCTTCACTCAGATCCATGCGCCCGTTCAGAAAAGCGCGCTGAGTAAACTCGCCCGGCTCCGCCGAGCGACATCCGCGCGCGAGGAGGTCAGCCAGAATTTTCTGCGCGATAAACGGATTCCCATGACATGAGATTTCGAGCGAATCCTCGCCGGTGTAGGAAGCGGGTCCTTCGAAAAACGTCATCAGCACATCATCCACCAACTGACCATCCCGTGCGTGGTAATCCAAGTGTCGCGCCACCCGCGCCCGGGGCGCTCGACCGCCACTCAGCGCCCGCGCCAGCGCCGCCGTATCCACTCCGCTGACACGCACCATCGCGATCGCCGCGGTCCCCACGGGTGTAGCGAGAGCGGCGATAGTATCGGTGGGACGCGGCATGTTTGGCGGACACGCTTCTCCGCCGCCTCTGGCAAGTCAACGCACGCAATGCGCGCGCGTGCGCTATCGTGCGCTCACCACCAGCGGAGTAACGCGCATGCCGTCGGCCACCTTGTCGCCCGGATACACAATGACGCGATCGCCCGCTGCCAAGCCGTCCAGCACTTCGGTTTCAACCCCGTTGCTGCGGCCGGTCTTGATCTTCCGGAGCACCGCACGCCCGCCCTCCACGGCATAGGTCTGCCAGCCGCCCGCACGTTGAAAAAGCGCACCAGCCGGAGCACGCAGGGCATCCGGCGCTTCCCAAGTCACGATGCGGGCTTCGACGCGATACGCATCGCCGAGGGTGGGGCGGCGCTCCACCGGATCGACAAAATCCGCGATCACATACACGCGCTGCTCTTCGACCCCGAGGGCCGAGATTTTCGTGAAAGCCGAGGGCTCCACCAGGCGCACGCGCGCGCTCAACGGCTCGGCGCCGCCCCATTGCTCCAGCATCACGCGTGCACCCGGCACAATCGTGACGCCATCGCGCGACAACGCCTCGATCCGCACCTCGAGATCCGTCGGATCGCCAATCTCCATCAAAGCAAAGCCGGCCGGCACCACCCGCGCACTTTCCTGCAGCACCCGCAAAATCCGTCCGCTCACCGGCGACGTGACCACCAAAGGCTCGGATCCCGCGCTAACTCCCGCCGACGCCCCGCGCTGCAGCAGCGCCTTTGTTTGCTGCAACTCGAACTCAGCGATCTTGAGCGCGAATTCCGCCGCCCGCACATCCTGCCCCGCCGTCTCCGCTCGCATCTGCGCGGCATCGAGCTCCTGCACGGACGCCACTTGATCGGTCCGCAGCTTCTGCGCGCGCTGGAACTCTGCCGTGAACAGCCGCGCTGCCGACGCCGCGCGCTCCCGCTGCGCTTGCGCCGCCTCCCGTGCCGCCTCCGCTCCGCGCATGCGCGCCTCGGCCTGGGCTTGCGTGCGCGTATCCAAGAAATCAGCACCACTCGCTTCCAGCGTGGCGAGCACGGTCTGGCCGGCCTCGACCACGGCGCCCGGCTTCCAATCGATTCGGCGCAATTGGCCCGCCACGGGCGCCGCCACGATGTAGCGATTGCGCACGCGCGTCATGCCCTCTTCGTCGACCGTCACCAGCAGCGGCCCCCGCGAAACCGACGCCACCTCCACCGGGATCGGCCGCGGCCACAGTCCAATCACGATCAAGGCCACCAACCCTAACCCGCCCAGCAGCGGCAGTCGGCGCCGCCAGCCGGGCGCGCGGTGCTTCGTGACGGACGGCGAGGGGAGGGGAGGGGCGAGGCTCATGTGATTTTCAGCGTGACTCAATCGAGCGCCTTCAACGCGCTGGCGAGGTTGATGGTCGCGACTTTTCGCGCCGCAAACAAGGCCGACGCCGTGGACGCCGCCGCCACGACCAACACGGCGAACGCATAGTTGGCCGTGGTCAGCACGAGCGGGAGCCGGACCGTTTCGGTATTCACTGCTGCCAGGATCCCGCGCGCGAAACCCGAACCCAGCAGCAGCCCGAGCGGCAGGGCCACCAGCGTGAGAATGACGAGCTCGCCAATCAGGACCGCACCCACTTCCCCGCGGGTAAATCCCAACACGCGCAACGTCGCGAGTTCACGCGCCCGTTCCGAAAGTGAAATGCGCGCGCTGTTGTAAATGATGCCGAACGCCACGATCGTCGCGAAAAGCATATAGATTTTTTGCAGCAGCCCGATGCTCTCGGCGGTGGTTTTTCGAAACCCCTCCCGCAACGAGTCCTTGATGATGCACCCGGCCAGGCGCGGCGTAGCTTTCACAGCGCTCAGAAATTCCGACCAACGCGCCTTGTCCACAACCACGTGAGCGCCGCTGATCTGGTCACCCTCGAGCAAAAGCCGATTTAAAGCATGCAGCTCCATGTAGGCCGCCGTGCCGGCGAAATCCTCCGCGAGCCCGACAATCGGCACCGACATCTCGCGCTCGCGTCCCTCCAGCAGCCGCACCACCACCTCATCGCCCAGCCGCAGTTGCAGCACGTCCGCCAACTTCGCCGACATGATGATTCCCCGCGCGGGCAACGTGAGCTGTTGCGGCGTTCCATCGATGACGCGGCTGAGCGTCCCCTCCGCCGGCAGGCCTTGCAGCGCGAGGCGGCGCGTGATCGGGCCCGCCCGCAGCTCCACCGGCACAAAGCGAAACGGCTCCGCCCACACCACTCCGGGAATGTGACGAAAATCCGCCAACGCGCGGGCCGGGCCCGGCTCGACGAGCGAGAGCGTGACGGTCTGTCGTTGCACGACATCCCACTGAAAATCGATCACGTAGGAGATACCGTCGCGAAATGAATTAGGCACGATGAGAATGCCCGTCGCCAGCGAGAGCGCGACACACGTCAGGCCACTTCGCACCGGTCGCCGCTGAATATTGCGCAGCGCCATGCGCAACGACGCGCTGAACCAACGCGCGATCCCGAGTCGCTCTACCAGCGCGGGGCGAAAACTCGCCGGCGCCTCCGGCCGCATCGCCTCAGCGGGCGGCATCCGCACGGCGCGGTGCACCGCCCCCGCGACTCCGACAAACGCCGCCAGCGCGCTTACGATCGAAGCCGCCACCAGCACGCGTGAATCGAGGATGAACTCCAGCCGCGGAAAACGAAAAAACAGGTGATACATCCCGACCAGGCGATGCCCGAGAAAAATCCCCCCGAGCGCGCCGACCGCGACCCCGCCCACGACGATCGCCAGCGAGAACTTGAAGTAATGCGCGCCCACCTGCCGGTTGCTAAAGCCACACGCCTTGAGCATCGCGATCTGTTCCCGTTGCAACGCGATCTGCCGGCTCATCACCGAATTCGTCATGAACGCTGCCACGCCGAGAAACACGAGAGGGAACGCCACAGAGAGCCCCTGCAGCACGCGAATCTCATCATCGACGCGCCGGTGAGAAGGATGGTCATTCCGGCCATACGCGCCACGCGCCCCGTAAGGGGCGAGCACACGATCGACGGCTGCCACCACCGCACGCTCCGAAGCGCCCGGCGCGAGGGAAAGTGCGACCGAGTTGAAAGCTCCATACATCTGAAACGCCGTCGCCAGTTCCTTGTAGGGCATCCAGAAGACGCCGTAGGTCTTGTTGTCGGGCAGCGCTGCATTCGGAGGCGCTTCGAACACAAATTCCGGCGACAGCACGATTCCGGATAATCGGAAATTTTCCTTCGCGCCGTTCAACACCGCCGACACCGTGGCGCCGGGTTTCAAACCATGCGCGTCGGCGAACGCCTCGCCCACCGCCAGTTCTCCGCTGCTCACCAGCGCAGCCGGTAGGCGGCCCGCGCGCACATACAGCCGATTCAGCACCAACTCCCCGCGCTCCGGCAGTGAATTGATGAGACCGACCGCCGGTTCCGGCAGACCGGGCACGTCGAGCGTAACCTGAATTGCGATACCCGTCTGCACCGCCGCCACCCCCGGAATCGCCGCCAGCTGTTCCCGCACGCTATTCGGCGCGCGCTTCAGTCGCGCGAACACCTGCGCGAACCGATGCTCCTCGTAATAGGTGTCGCGCGTCGTCTCGAGCGAGAGGATGAGCGATCGCGTCATGATCATCATCGCCAGCCCGCACGCCATCACGAGTGCGACGGCGAGCGCCTGCGACTTCAGCGCGCGCAGATCGCGGAGAAGCTTCACGTCGAGGAGACTCATTTCAGAAAGGCGAAAGTTGGAATGCGAAAGGCGAAAACCCATCGGCCCTCCCGTCGGATGTTTGTTTTCACCTTTCGCATTTCGCCTTCCGCTTTTCCCCTCACCACGCGAGGTCGCGCACCGAGCCGCGCCGGGCATTGTCGCGTTGACTCACGATGCGCCCGTCCGAAAGCGTGAAAACGCGATCCGCCATATCGGCGAGGATGGCGTTGTGCGTGATGATAACTGCGAGCGTGCCCAGCTCGCGGTTGATCTGCTCGATCGCCTCCAAGACCGTGACGCCCGTCCGCACATCGAGCGCACCCGTCGGCTCATCGCAGAGCAACACCGCGGGGCGCTTGGCAATCGCGCGCGCGATGGCCACGCGCTGCTGCTCACCCCCGGAAAGCTGTGCCGGAAAATGGTCCATGCGATCGGCGAGACCGACGAGTGCGAGTGCGTCCTCCGGCGTCATGGGCGCGCGGCAGATTTCCGTGATGAGCGCGATATTCTCCCGCGCGGTCAGACTCGGAATGAGATTGTAGGCTTGGAAAACGAAGCCCACGGCGTCGCGCCGGAACTGCGTGAGCGCGGCTTCTTCGAACGCCGCCAGATCTGCGCCGCGATAGTGCAGGGTGCCGTGCGTCGGCGAATCGAGACCGCCGAGCTGGTTGAGCAGCGTAGATTTTCCACTGCCCGACGCGCCCAGCAGCACGATCAGCTCGCCCGCATACAGATCGAGATCAACACCCGCGAGCGCGGTGACCGCTGCCGTGCCTTCGCCGTAAACTCGCGCCAGACTGCGCACTCGAAAGAGGATCTCGCGTTCGCGGACGCTCGTGCCCGGCAAACGGCGCGTCGGATCGGCAGGGGAGGGCATCACGGCTGGAGCGCTCAACCAACGCGCGTTCTCCCGGGGCAGCAACGTGCAATCCCGAACTAGCTCGTCCGCTTCAGCGGAATATTAGACCGCCGCGGCTGCGCGTCGCGTCAGCGTCGTCGGGCACTCAGCGGACCGAGCCAATCCCCCGCGGACGAATCGCAGCATCGCCGCTTTATCAAGAATAAGCCCGCCGCGGACAGCGGGCAGCGCGTAGCGCCGTGTAACCACGCACGCGCTCACCTTTAGAGCGGCCTTTCTGCGGGCGCGGCAAAGATAACCTACGGCTGCGGCGGCACCGCAAACGTAGGCTTCGGCACCTCAATCGGCTTCAGCATATCGACGGGCTTAAGTGACTCAGCGGGCTTGATTCCCGCGGATGGCTTCAAATCATCGGCGGGTTTCGGCGGCGGGGCTGGTTTCACCACCTCAGCCACGACGCTGAACGGGGCCGGAGGCGGAAGGAAGTCCGTGGCTTTTTTGCCGGTAAATTCCTGCTCGATCTCCTTCGCACGCTTCTCGCCCTTCGCGATCCACGTTGGCTGAGATTTGATCTGGGCCCTTAAATTATTCTCCGCACTCGCATCAGCCCCGCGTTGGCGCGCCACGATCAACCAGCCGAGTGCCTCACCGTAATCCCGTTTTACGCCCCGAGCACTGCCGTAGGCGGCACCGATGTTGAAAAACGCCTCCTTTTCTCCACCGGCTGCCGCCGCCCGGAAATAGGCAAGCGCGCGCGCAGGGTCGTTTGCCACGCCCGATTCGCCGTTCGCCAGCAACATCCCGATGCGAAAAGCGGCACTCGACTGACCGGCGCGTGCGGCCTTCTCCAACAAAGCGACGCCGCGCGACTCGTCTTTCGCGACGCCTTCGCTCCCCCGCAGCAGCATCTCCCCAAATTGTGCTTCCGCCTTAGGATTACCCTTCGCCGCTGCTTGCTGCAGTTCCTTCACATCGGACCACGCGCCGCCGCTACCGCCCGTGCGCGACATCAGGACTGGGCCTGAATCTTTTGCTTCCTTGGTCTCTTTGGCTGGCTTCGCAGCAAAGACCGGAATCGCTACGCAGACCACGGCCACCAATCCGAGGGCATGGCGCACGGCACGAAGTAGGGCTAACTTCCGCTCCCACCCGCGTCGGCCCGGGGAAGTCCGACGAACGCACTGAGGGCGTGCATCCGACTTCGAGACACGGGCGATCCCACTCACAAAAAAGGTGCTCATAATGATTAGAGCACCTTGGACCGGGGAAAATTCATCTCCGTTCCGTAACGGGGCGAACAACGGATGCCAATGCCGTTTGAGAAGGACGAACCGCCAAAACCGGCCAAGCGTCGGTTGTCCGGTAGTCGGAAATTCCAGACTAAAAACCCCGAATTGTCAGAGGGTAGGGCGAGGCGTCCTCGCCGAGCCGTCGGGCTTTGCACTTTCGCAGACCACGCCACCTTCGCTCGCGTTTTCCGCGACGGCTCACCGGGACGGTTCGCCCTACCTACCTGGTTGGACGTTAGGCTTTAGGATTTGCAGCGGACCACTCTAGGGCCGCGCGCGTAGTGGGAGCCGCGGCGCCATTGCCGCGTTTTGGTCCACCGAATCACGCGGCGAAGTCATCGCTTCCCTCCCTTGTTCCGGGACAACCCGGCTGCCAGCGGTTTTACTCGCTCGCTTCGCCCGTCACGGTCGAACCGCCCACGATGTTAACCTTTTCCAAGATGGCCTTGTGGATTTTCTCCGCGAGCTCGGGCTTTTCCTTGAGCGCCTGCTTGGCGGCGTCGCGCCCCTGACCGACGAGGTTGCCCTCATACGCGATCCAGGCGCCTTTCTTCTCTAGGATTTTGTGCTCGAGGCCCAGATCGAGGAGCGAGCCCATCTTCGAGATGCCCTCATCATACATGATGTCGAATTCCACCTCCGTGAAGGGCGGGGCCACCTTGTTTTTGACGATTTTGATCTTGGTGCGGTTGCCGATGACCTTGCCCTCGGGGGTCTTGATCTGGTCCTTGCGGCGAATGTCGATGCGGACCGACGAGAAAAATTTGAGCGCGCGGCCACCAGAGGTCGTCTCCGGGTTACCGAACATCACGCCGATCTTCTCGCGGATCTGATTCGTGAAAATACACACGCAGTTTGTCTTGCTGACCACGGCTGTGAGTCGGCGCATGGCCTGCGACATCAGGCGGGCCTGCGCGCCCATCGTCATGTCGCCCATCTGACCATCGAGTTCAGCCTTCGTGGTAAGCGCGGCGACCGAGTCGAGCACAATGACGTCGATCGAGTTGGAGCGGATGAGCGTCTCCATGATGTTGAGCGCGTCCTCGCCGGAATCAGGCTGGGAAACGAGGAGGTCGTCGAGGGCCACGCCAACAACGCGGGCGTATTTCGGGTCGAGCGCGTGCTCTACGTCGATAAAGGCCGCGAGCCCACCGCGTTTCTGCGCCTCGGCGATCACACTCAAACAAAAGGTCGTCTTACCGGAGGATTCCGGCCCGTAAATTTCGACGATGCGGCCCTTCGGCAGGCCGCCGACGCCGAGGGCGAGATCGACCGCGAGTGAGCCAGTCGTGAGCACCTCGACCTTCATCTTGGCGTTCGAGCCAAGCCGCATGATCGAACCCTCGCCGAACTGCTTGGTGATAGAGGAGAGGGCGAGCTCGATGTTCTTCTCACGCACGTGGGCCGCAGCTACGACGGCGGAACCATTGGCAGAGGATTTATCGGCGGACTTGGTGGCGGGAGCGGCTTTGGACATGGCGGACGTGGGTTTTAAGGGCAGTGACGATGTTTGAGGAAAAGTGGGCACCCGCTCGGACGAATCAAGGGCGGAGGCACGGGGATAATCGCTGACGTGTTCAGGTGAACACGTCAAGCGCGGATGACGCCGTTCAGGGCGTCGGGTTACCGGCCGGCTTGAACGCCACGGCAAAATAAACCGCGAGCAGGATGAAAGCGAAGCTCACCGCGTAGTTCCA
>JANPIT010000503.1:0-13366 GCA_031425115.1 Opitutaceae bacterium
GCGAGATCGGCGGGATCACCGGCCGTCGGCGGGGACTGGCCGATGCGGAGCACTTTGGTGGCATCGTCGGGCGTGGCGCGGAAGTAGGCGCGCTGCGTGCCGAGGAGAGATTTGAGCGAGGAGACCTCCTGGGTTTTCGGATCGCGGCCGAGGGCGAAGTGGAAAAGCCGCTGGAGGCGGGCGTCGTCGGAAGCCGCAGCGCCAACCGCGCGGGCGGCGAGGGCGCGAGCGGCTTCGACGAAGGTGGGATCGTTGAGTAGCGTGAGGGCTTGCTGCGGCGTGTTGCTGACGGTGCGGGCGGCGGCGCACTCATCGCGGGCCGGAGCATCGAAGTTCGCGAGCATCGGATGCAGGAAGGTGCGCTGCCAGTGCATGTAGACGCCGCGGCGCCACTGCTCGTCGTCATCGCTGGAGACGTAATCACGATCGGGAAACTGCAGTGCGCTGTAGTAACCGGGCGGCTGATACGGCTTCACGCTGGGGCCGCCGACATCGCGGACGTTGAGCAGGCCGGCGGCGGAGAGCGCGGTGTCGCGGACGAACTCGGCTTCGAGGCGGCGGGGATTCTGCGAGGCGAGCAAGCGGTTGGCTGGGTCGATGTCGCGCAACTCCGGGCGCAGGCTGCTGCTTTGCCGGTAGGTCGCGCTCGTGACGATGAGGCGGATCATGTGGCGCAAGTCCCAGCCGCGTTCGCGAAACTCGCTGGCGAGCCAGTCGAGCAACTCGGGATGCGAGGGCAGTTCACCCTGCGAACCGAGGTCGTCGATGACGGCGCTGAGGCCGATGCCGAAATACATCGCCCAGAGACGATTCATGACGACGCGGGCGGTGATGGGATTTTCCGGAGAGACGATCCACTGCGCGAGATCGAGCCGCGTGAGGCGTTTCTCGGCGGTGCTCTCGCGACGGGCGGGGAGGAAACTGGGCGTGCTGGGTAGCACAATCGGGCCGCTTTCATCCTGCCAGTTACCGCGGGGCAGCACGCGCACGGCGAACGGATCCATCGGTTGCGTAATCAGCGTCGCGGCGCGACCGCCGCGGGTGTCGCGGATCTTCGCGGCGAGTTTGTGTTGTCGATCCAACGCGGGGCGGTCGGCAGCGGTCGACAGTAGCCAAGTGGTCGCGAGTTGCTCGGTCTGCGCCGCGGTGCGAGTGGAGGACGCCGAGGATAATATGGCGGCGAGCAGCGCGGGCGTCGCCACGGCGTGCGGATCAGCGGCGGAAAAAGGACTGGTGGCGACGCGGAGGCCGGGGATCGCTTCGCCGGTGAGCGTGACAACGAGCGTGTCTTCCGCGGACAGCGTGGGCGGCGAGGCGAGAAGCCAAGTGCCAACGAGTGGGCTGGTGCTGCCAGCGGGGAGTTTCCAGCCGGTGGCAATGCCGAGGACTTCGGTGCCGTGCTCGTAACGGGGCTCCTTGGCGCTGGCCTCGGCGAAGGCGAAGTCGAGTTTGCGTTCCGTGCCGTCCGCGCTCCGCACGGCGGCGGCGAGGCGGATCAGGTTGAGGGTGTTGTTTTTCTTTTTGGTGGGATCGGCGAGTGGAGGCT
Organism: Opitutaceae bacterium; assembly: GCA_031425115.1. Taxonomy (GTDB): domain Bacteria; phylum Verrucomicrobiota; class Verrucomicrobiia; order Opitutales; family Opitutaceae; genus ER46. Next base: position 1,547 of record JANPIT010000503.1, read on the forward strand.
CGGTGATCTCGAGGCGGATCGCGGCGAGTGGGCCGGGGCCGGGCTGGAGAGAAACGCGGAGCGATTCGCCGCGCTTGAGTGGGGTCGGCAAGCAAACCACGCCGTCGCTCGCGACGGCGACTGCGCCGTCGGGCACCGGTTTGTTGGCACGGGCGAGCGTGGCGGTGGGCGCGGCGGACTGCCAGCCGCTGGGGTGGTGGGCGAGAAACGCGCGGGCGTCGGCGAGCCAGGCGGCGAAGGCGGGCGTGAGCGCGGAGGTGTTTGTCGTGAGGCCGGCAGCGAAGGCGGTGCGTTCAGCGGCAAGCTCGGCTTCGAGACGGCTTTTGCGGGCCGCGAGATACGGGCTCGCGACCTCGAGCTCGGGCGGGAAGGGGTGGTCGTTGGTGTAGCCGACGAGGTCGGGATTTGGGGTGTAGTTGTAATCGCTATACACGCCCCACTGCTTCACGTCGGCGAAGAACGATTGGAGTTCGTAGAAATCGCGGGCCTTGATCGGGTCGAATTTGTGATCGTGGCACTCCGCGCAGCCGAAGGTGCTGCCGAACCACGCGGCGGCGACGGAACGCACGCGTTCGGCGCCGTATTTGGCGAGATACTCCTTGGGCTGGGCGCCGCCCTCGCGCGTCATCATGTTCAGGCGGTTGTAGCCGGTGGCTACGATCTGCTCGGTGGTGGGCGCGGGGAGGAGATCGCCGGCGAGCTGCTCGATCGTGAATCGGTCGAAGCGCTTGTTGGTGTTGAAGGCGTCGATGACGTAGTCGCGATACGGGAAGATGCGTTGGTTCTGGTCGCCGTGAAAACCCACCGTGTCGCTGTAACGGGCGAGATCGAGCCACCAGACCGCGAGACGCTCGCCGTGGCGGGGCGAGGCGAGTAGGCGGTCGACTTGCTTTTCGTAGGCGCGCGGGGAGTTGTCCGCGAGAAACGCAGCAACCTCGTCAGGCGTGGGGGGGAGGCCAGTGAGGTCGAGCGAGAGGCGGCGGAGGAGTCGCGCTTTGGGTGCTTCGACCGAGGGCGTTATTTTCTTTTCGGCGAGCTTGGCGCGGATGAAGGCGTCGATGGGGTGAGCAACTTCAGCTGGTGACTTCGAAATTTGCCGGGCGGGCACGGCGGGACGAGTGAGCGCGGCGTAGGCCCAGTGCGGTTCGTAGACGGCGCCCTCGGCGACCCAGCGGCGGAAGAGCTCTTTTTGGGCGGGCGTGAGCGTCTTGTGCGCCTCGAGAGGCGGCATGGGCTCATCCTTGTCGTTAATGCGGAGGATGATTTCGCTCTCGTCGGGCTTCCCGGGGACAATGGGCACGAAACCGCCCTTTGTGGGTTTGAGCGCCTCTTCGCGCAGATCGAGGCGCAGGCCGGCCTTGCGGGACTTCGCGTCGAACCCGTGACAGTGAAAGCACGTATCCGACATGATTGGACGGATATCGCGGTTGAACGAAACGCGAGGCGCGGCTGTTGGCCCCGGTGCAGATGCCGCAGCGAGCGATCCGGCAGCGAGCGAGGAGCCGGCAACGAAGAGACGAAAAGAGAGCGACCGAATCATGGAGAAGGAAGGAAGAGCGGTGGGGTGCGGCAATCTGCTGCTAGTTAAGAAAACCTCCGGCGGTATTTAGCAACAGGGAGTTGGCGGACGGTGGTCGCAAACGGGGGCGAGCCTGGAGATCGGCGGAGGGGGGCGCCGTAACAAAGGGGTCAACCCGGGGCACTGGAGCACTTTCGGCTCGGCACTAGTTTCGAGTTCCGATGACTAACTAAGCGCTACCCCTCAACCCCTCAACCCCTCTACCCCATGTCGAAGGTTCTCTTATCCATCAGCGTCTATCTGGGCTTGGTGCTCGTGCTTGGGTTTGTGCTCGCGGCGATTACGCCGCGCGAAAGTCTCGAGCAGGACCCCGGCGACGACGATCTCTGAGCCAGTGCATTTTACTGGCCGCACGCCGTAATCACGCAAACGTGAGCGGCGTGGTTGCCCTTCCGACTCTCAAACTGCGAGCCAACGCCCGCGCTCGCGTGCTTAATGGACACCCCTGGGTGTTCGCCAACGAAGTCGAGGAGCTGATCGCGCCAGAGCATGACGGCGAAGTGGTCGAATGCCGCGATCGCACGGGCCGGCTGATCGGCACCGGAATCTACAACTCGAGGTCGCAGATTGTGTGGCGGCGGCTGAGTCGGGAACGCGTGACTCTCGATGCGGCGTATTTGCGGGGCGCGATCGAGCGCGCGGTGTCGCGGCGCCCGGCGGAGAACGCCCGGCGTTTGGTGTGGAGTGAGTCGGACGATCTGCCGGGCGTCGTCGTCGATCAGTTTGGCGACACGCTCGTGGTGCAGGTGCAAACGCTCGCGATGGAAAAGCGCGCGAAGCTGTTGGGCGACGCACTCGCCGAGGTGGTGAAGCCGGCGGAAATTATTTTTCGCAACGACGGACAGATCCGCCGGCTGGAAGGTTTGCCGATCGAAGTGCACACGCGCTCGGGCAAGGCGTGGGAGCCGCGCTGGGTGCGGGTGGAGGGCTTCGACTACTGGCTCGATCTCGAAGGTGGGCAGAAGACGGGATTTTACCTGGATCAGCGTTTCCAACACGCCGCGGTGGCGAGGTATTGCCGGGGTGGACGCGTGCTCGACGCGTTCTGCAATCAAGGATCGTTTGCGCTGCATGCGGCGCGCGCGGGCGCGACAGAGGTGCTCGGACTGGACAGCGCAGAAGATGCGGTCGCGGCGGCGAAGCGAAATGCGGAGCGCAACGGCGTGGGCGGCGCGGTGGAGTTTACGGTCGCGAATGTCTTCGACTGGTTCAACGCGCCGGAGCGGAGCGTGGATCCGCTGTGGGATGTGATCATCCTCGACCCGCCGCCGTTCGCCAAATCGAAGAGCGCGCTCGAAGGGGCGTTGCGCGGCTATAAGGAAATCAATTTACGGGCCGTGAAGCGGCTCGTGCCCGGGGGCGTGTTGGCCACGTATACGTGTTCGCATCACATGCAGGACGCGGAACTGCGCCAGGTGCTCGCCGAGGTGGCGACCGATGCGAAGCGCAAGCTGCGCGTCTTGGAGTGGTCGCACCAGCCGGCGGATCATCCGGTGCTCCTCACGATGCCGGAGAGCGAATATCTCCGCGGCTACATCGTGCGCGCCGAATAGAGTTCTCCGTGGGATACCGTAAATAAACGGCTCGACCAGCGTGCGAGCGGAGTGACGGGCGGCCGTGGGTTGCTCTGCCCTTGAAAATGTCGGTCCACTCGAACCTAGTGGGCGCATGGGCTGGCCGACGAATGCATTAATCATCGACGATGAACCGCATGTGCGAATTTTTCTGCGGATGGTGCTAAAGGAACTCGGCATCACGCAAACGTGGGAAGCGGGCGACGGCGCGACCGGCGTGCAAATGACGGTCAGTCACAAACCGGAAATCGTGCTGCTCGATGTGAATTTGCCGGTGATGAATGGGCTGCAAGCGCTCGCGGAGTTACGGCACCTCGAGCCGGATATTCCGGTGGTGATGATGACCTCGCAAACCGCCATTGGCTCGGTGCGCGAGGCGTCGCGGCTCGGTGCGGCCGGCTACGTGCTCAAGCATCTGCCGAAGGAGCAGACGCTGGCCTCGCTCGCAGAACTGTTCGATTCGCTGGACGATTCGGGCGGTAACTGAGCGCCCGGATGTGCGCGGAGCGGGGCGCGGTCAGCGCAGCGATTTGTCCAACTCGCGGCGCATCGCGCGCAGCTCGTCGAGTTGCTTCTGCAGGTCGTCTTTTTCCTTCTTCGTCTTGGAGCGGGCAATTGCCTCCATGACATCCTTCTCGGCTTCCATCAGCTCGACGCGTTCGCTGGCGACGCGTTTACGAAACTGCGCGGAGTCGCCGCCAAAGATCGCGAGCGGTTGGGCGATCTTCGAGTCGTTGAGAGCGAGATCCACTTCGCTGGACTTCAGATTCTTTTTCTCGCGCGCAATGGCTTCGTCCTGCTGCGCGAGTTGCTGATCGAGGACGGTGATGCGGCCTTTCTTCACTTCGACCTTCGGCAGAACGGTCGGGGGCAATTGTTTGGCGGCGGCGACGGCGTCTTTGGTCGGCACGGGCGCGTTTGCGAGGGTGGACTTCGCCGCATCGGGAGTGGGGGGCGGGGATTTCTCTGATTTCGCGGTGCCGGCCGCAGCGGGAGTCGGCGATTTTTTCGCGTCTTCGGCGATCCGCGCGCGCAGCACGTCCTTCATGCTTGTCTTCGGAGCGGGCGCTTCGGCTTCGGCGGCGCGCAGGAGCGGGGCGACGCAAACCAGGAGAGTGAGAAAACGGAGGTTCATCGGAAGCGGGAGTAAAAGCTAGCTGCGGTGCCCGGTGAGTCGAGGGCGCAAACGAAACAGGGCCGGTCACAATGACCGGCCCTGGATGACAAAGTGCAGCGGGTGCCGCCGAAGGTAGCGAAACTTACAGGCCCTTCATTTTGCCGCCGTAGATCGCGCTGGCGCCGAGCTCTTCCTCGATGCGGAGGAGCTGGTTGTATTTGGCGACGCGATCGGTGCGGCAGAGCGAGCCCGTCTTGATCTGGCCCGCATTGGTCGCGACGGCGATGTCCGCGATCGTGACGTCCTCGGTTTCGCCGGAGCGATGGCTGATGACGGCCGTGTAGTTGGCTTCCTTGGCCATCTCGACGGCGTCGAACGTCTCGGTGAGCGAGCCGATCTGGTTCACCTTCACGAGAATCGAGTTCGCGGTCTTCGTCTCGATGCCCTTCTTGAGGAACTCGGTGTTGGTGACGAAGAGATCGTCGCCGACGAGCTGGACCTTGTCGCCGATGGCGTCGGTGAGCTTCTTCCAAGTCGTCCAATCGCCTTCGGCGCAGCCGTCCTCGATGGAGATGATTGGATATTTCGCGGTGAGCTTCTTGTAGAAATTGACGATGTCATCGCCGGAGAGAACCTCACCGGTGGATTTCTTGAAGACGTAGTGCTTCTTTTCCTTCACGTAGAACTCGGAGGCGGCCACGTCGAGGGCGAGGTTGATTTCCTTGCCGAGCTTGTAGCCGGCGTTTTTCACGGCGAGGGCGATGGCGTCGAGCGCGGCTTCCGCCGACTCGAGCTTGGGGGCGAAACCGCCTTCGTCACCGACCGCGGTGGCGAGGCCCTTTTCCTTCAAGACCTTCTTGAGCGAGTGGAACACTTCGCAGCCCATGCGAAGGCCTTCAGAGAAGGATTTCGCGCCGGTGGGCATGATCATGAACTCTTGAAAATCGATGGGAGCGTCGGAGTGGGCGCCGCCGTTCATGATGTTCATCATCGGCACCGGAATCACCTTCGCGTTCGGGCCGCCGAGATATTTGTAGAGCGGCTGGCCGAGGGCGGCGGCAGCGGCGTGGGCGGTCGCGAGGGAAACGCCAAGGATGGCATTCGCGCCGAGCTTCGCTTTGTTGTGGGTGCCATCGAGCTTGAGCATGGCGCGGTCGATACCGATTTGGTCGCAGGCGTCGTGACCGATGAGCGCAGGAGCGATCTTGGTCTTCACGTTGGCGACGGCCTTCAGGGTGCCTTTGCCGCCGTAGCGGGCCTTGTCGCCGTCGCGAAGCTCGATCGCTTCGTGTTCGCCGGTGGAGGCGCCAGAGGGCACGGCGGCTCGGCCGAGTGCACCGGACGCGAGGCGGACGTCGACTTCAACGGTCGGATTGCCGCGCGAATCGATGATTTCGCGCGCAGTAATGGCGGTGATGGTGGTGTTCATACAGTGAGAAGGGACGAAGTCGGTGGCGAGGGACGCCGGACAAAATGACGAGGGTGCAGCAAAGGGAACGCGCTGCGCGAGGGGAAGGGAAAAGTTGCGCGTGGGCGCGCGCGGGTGGGGCCGGCCGGCTCGTTTTCGAGCCTCATCTCGTGATCGTCCTCGTTCTCGCGAGTGACGCGCGCGAGAGAACGATTACGATAACGATTACGAGAACGATTTGGATGACACGACCTGGGCGCGAACACGGTGCGCAGCGCCCGATCAGCTCACCACGGCGCTTTCGACTGCCCCAAACGGTGCAGGAAACGGCGGAAGGCGCTGGCGCCACGGGGACGCGCGGAATCGGGAATCTGGCTGTCGAAGCCGCGGTCGAGCGCGAGCTTGCCCACGGTGATGCCGACGTAGTTACGGGTCGCCATACTTTCGGGCGTGAGCAACGCGCGCGGCACTTGGTCGAGATGACCTTCCTGTGCGGCCGCGTGGAGCGGCGTGTCGCCGTTGTCGTTGCGAGTGAGCAGTAATTCGGAGGAAAGGTGGGCGGCGGGAATCTTGTCGAGCTGGCCGGTCTCGGCCGCCGCATGAATCGCGGTGAAGCCCGTCTTGCTAGCGAGCACGAGGTTTTCCTTGGTGAGCAAGGCAGGCGGGATCTCCTCGAGGTGGCCCGAGATGGCGGCGGCGTGGAATACCGTGTCGCCCGCGCTGGTGAGCTCGCGCAGCGCGGCGGCGGTGAGCAACGCAGGAGGGAGCTGGTGGAGCGTGCCGTTGAAAGCCGCGACGTGCAGCACGGTTTCTCCGCCGAGATTTTTCGAGGCGATGTTTTCGGCGGTGATGAACTGGGCAGGAATGCGATCCAAAGTGCCGTTCTCCGCGGCTTCGTGGAGCAACGTGTTGCCGACATCGGTGCGACGGAGAATGGCTTCGGTCGTGAGCAGCGCGGGCGGAACGTGCGCGAGGTGGCCGTTGGCGGCGGCGACGTGCAGCACGGTGACACCGGCGTTGCTCCGCGTTCCGAGTGCCTCGGCGGTGAGGGCCGCGGCGGGCGCCTGGCGGAGGTGGCCACCCAGTGCGGCGTGATGGAGCGGCGTGTAGCCCGCGTCGTTCCGGATCGTGAGATTCTCGAGGGTGACGAACTCGGGAGGCAATTCGCCAAGCCGGCCGTGTTTCGCGGCGAGATGGAGCGGGGTATTGCCAGAAGCGTTACGCTCCAAAAGACGATCAATGGTCATCGCTTCGAGCGGAAGCGTGGTGAGCGAGCCATTGCGAATGGCGACGTGCAGGTCAGAGGGATCCATCGCGGTCGGGGATGATTGAGGCGCGCGTGCGTCAGACCAAGCAAAACATGGAGGTAATTACACGGACCGGTTCAGATTTCAGTTTGCCAACGCTTGCGCCGAAAAACACATTCCGGGCGATGAATTCCACCGAGCAAAAATTAGCGGGGAACGACGGTCCGCAAAAGGACGCCGTGCTGCTGGTGGACGATGAGAGGCCGCTGCTGGACGTTTATTCGGCCGCGCTTTCCCCGATTTTCGATATCATGACGGCGTCGAACGCCCGGGAGGCTGATTTCATTCTACAGAAGAGGGCGTTCAAGGTGGTGGTGGCCGATCACCTGATGCCCGGAGGCAACGGCATGAATTTCCTGGTGCGGGCCCGCGAGGAGTTTCCGCACATGCAGCGCGTCCTGGTCACGGGCTACATGAAACCCGAGATGCTACTGCGGAGCGTCAACGAGGCAGCTCTTTTCCGTTACCTGCTGAAGCCGGTTTCGATGGCCGAGTTGATCAAGGTCGTGCAGGATGCCGCCAAGGCACACGACGTCAGTTTCGCTGCGAAAAAATAATGCCATCACGTCCGCTGCCGCCCCGCCCCGTGGTGTTGTTGGTGGATGACGAGCCGGCAATTCGCGCGGTGCTGGAACTGGGGTTGAAGGAGCATTTCGACGTGGAATGTGCGCGGTCGGCGGAAGAGGCGGGGATGATGTTGGCAACGCGCAGCTTTGATGTCGTGGTCTGCGATCATCTCATGCCCGAGGAGGAAGGGCTGACATTTCTGATCCGAGCGCGGCAGCAGTTTCCTAACGTGCAGCGGATTTTGCTGACGGGCTACATCAACCCGGAACTCCTCTCGCGGAGCACGGGTCTCGCGGGCCTTTCCGGCTGTCTGATGAAACCGATCAGCGCATCCACGCTGATCGACGCGATCCGGCTGGCTTTGCCGCGCTGAGGAGAGGGTCGCGCGACGCCGGTTGGTCGAGGCTGTGAATTAAGCGGATCGCATTCAGAACGGTGCGCCCACGGAACACACAGAACACACGGAAAAATAACGGGTGAGTTTTTTGGCAAAACCTCCCGCCCCGGGTGGTCTCCCAGACGGGCGCGATGACGCCAACTCAGGCTCCCTTTTCTTCCGTGTATTCCGTGTGCTCCGTGGGCAAATCCGATTGGTCGAGTGAATTGCTACGAAGAGGACTTTTTCAATTTCGCGCGCAGATACGGCGCGGTGGGACTGCGTTTGGTTTTCAGGAGGCCGGCCAGCTCGCCCTGATACATCAACTCACCGCCCTCGGGTCCGCCGACGGGGCCGAGTTCGACGATGTAGTCGGCCTCGGCGAGCAGATCGAGGTGATGTTCGATCACGACGACGGTGTGGCCCTGGTCGACCAGAGAATGCAGCACGCCGATCAGTTTCTCACAATCGCTGAGGTGCAGGCCGATGGTCGGTTCCTCGAGGAGATACAGGTTGCGGGGGTGTTCGCCGCGGCTGCGCTCGCGATAGGTCGCGAGGCCGGCGGAGAGCTCGGTCACGAGCTTGAGCCGTTGAGCCTCGCCGCCAGAGAGGGAAGGTGAACTCTGGCCGAGCGTGAGGTAGCCGAGGCCGCAATTCACCATGAGTTGGCAGACCTGGGAGAGCTGGGAGTGGAAATCGAAAAACGTGGCCGCCTCCTCGAAGGTGAGCTGCAGGACCTGGCCGATGTTTTTTCCCTTCCAGGCGATGTCAGTCAGCTCGGCGCTGTAGCGGGAGCCGCGGCAATCGTCGCAGGGGAGATAGGTGTCGGGCATGAACGCCATCTCGAGCTTGATGCGACCGGCGCCTTCGCAGGTCGGACAGCGGCCGCCGGCGGTGTTGAAGGAGAAACGCGAAGCGGTGTAACCACGAATCTTGGACTCCGGCAGCGAGGCGAAAAACTGGCGGATGAGGTCGAAGATGCCGAGGTAGGTTGCTGGCGTGGAGCGCGGCGTCTTGCCGATGGGCGACTGGTCCACCTCGATCACGCCTTTGAAACCGCTGGCTCCCCGCAATTCATCGAAGGCCGGCGTGCGCGCGTCGGAGACGAGGTCGTCGTCGGTGAAGCCCGTGGCCTTGGTGAACTCCCGGCCCGTGAGCTTTGATTTCCTTTCCTTGATCGCGTAAGAAACGGCGGGGTGGAGCAGGTCGCGAAACAGCGTCGACTTGCCAGCACCGGAGGGACCCGCGGCCATGATGAGCCGGCCAAGCGGGAGTCGCAGATCGAAGTTCTTGAGATTGCGGAAGCGGGCGCCCTTTAGTTCCAGCCAGTCGCGGTGAAACGGCGCGGGCCCTGAGGGCGTTTTCTTTTTCAACAACGCGCGGACTGGGGCCGTGGAAGTGAGCGTATTCGATTTTACAGGACGATATTCGCCTCTGAGCGGGTGCGCGATGCCCTTGGCGAGGAAGAGGCCGGTGAGGGATTTCGCGCTGGCTTTGATTTCGGCGGGTGTGCCGTTGGCGAGCAACTCACCGCCGTGGATGCCGGCGGCTGGCCCGAGGTCGATGATGCGGTCAGCCTGCTCCATCAACTCGTCGTCGTGCTCGACGACGAGGAGCGTGTTTCCTTTTTCGCGCAGCGCCTTGAGCGTCTCGATCAGGCGGTCGTTGTCGCGGGCGTGCAGTCCGATGGACGGTTCGTCGAGGACGTAGAGGACGCCGGAGAGATTCGAGCCGAGTTGGGCGGCGAGGCGGATGCGTTGGGCTTCGCCGCCGGAGAGCGTCTCGGTGGGACGATCGAGCGAGAGGTAGCCGAGACCGACGTGATCGAGAAACTTCAGGCGCTCCTCGATCTGCGGGACGATGTCTTGCACGATCAGTTTGCCGCGGGCGTCGAGGTCGAGGTTGCGGAGGTGCGCGAGGAGCTCGGAGGGGGTGCTGCGGAGAAGCGCGGGAAGGGAAAGTTCGTTGGGCTTGGAGGTAGGGCGAACCGTCCTCGGTGAGCCGTCGCGACCATCACGTGCGCCGCGCGACGGCTCGGCGGGGACGCCTCGCCCTACCTTGAAATGCAGTTTCACGGCGCGGCCAATGCGATTCAGGCGGGCGCCGTGGCACTCGGGGCAGGCTTGGCCGGCGTCCGAGATATCCTCGGCGGAATCGACTCCGAACTCGCGGAGGCGCGCGGCGGGATCGTCGTCGTCCTCGTCGTCGGGCACGAGCATCCACGGGAATACGCGGCCGTGACCGCGACAGGTGGGGCACCAACCGCGGGGCGAGTTGAAGGAAAAATTTTTGGGATCGAGCTCGGGAAAGGATTCGCCGGTGTCGATGTCGGTGCGCGTGGTGGAGAACCACGAGAGCACGTCGCCGTCGGGCGTGAGCAGGAAACAGGCGCCCTTGCCGAGGCGCAACGCGGTGTCGAGGGCGGCGCCGGGCTTCGTGTCCTTTCTAAGGTCAGCGACGACGACCTCGATATCGTGCTCCTTGTAGCGATCGAGTTTCTGAAACGTGTCGGCGCGCACGAGCTGACCGTCGGCCCGCATCAACTCGTAGCCCTGGTTCGCGATCCAGGTGGCGATGGGCTGGTGGTGGCCCTTGCGGCCGCGGATGAGCGGGGCGCAGAGATAAAGGTGCTTCGCCTTTTTCGCCTTGGGCGTGGCGACCATGACGCGGCCGAGGAGGGCTTTGAGGGCGCCGGCGGAGAGCGGTTTCACCGGCTTGTCGGTGTCCGGGTGATGCTGGATGCCGAGGCGGGCGTATAAGAGACGCAGATACTGGGCGACCTCGGTGATCGTCGCGACGGTGGACTTGCGCGAGCCGCGGGTGACGCGTTGTTCGATGGCGACGGTGGGCGGAATGCCGGTGAGGCGGTCGATGGCGGGGCGGGGGAGCTGCTCGACGAATTGCCGCGCGTAGGGCGACATCGACTCCATGAAACGGCGCTGGCCCTCGGCGAACACGATATCGAAAGCGAGAGTGGACTTGCCGGAACCGGAGACGCCGGTGACGACGTTGAGCTGACGGTGCGGGATCGTGAGCGAGATGTTCTTTAGATTATTCTCGCGCGCGCCCTCGATGGAGAGCGCGCTCGGGCTGAGAGCTGAGGGCCGAGAGCTGAGAGACTTCGCCCCGTAAGGCGCGGGGTCTTCCGCGGCTCTCAGCTCTGCGCTCTCGCCTCTCGGCATTTCTCCGAGCGCGGCGCGGAGGAACGGCGAGGTCTCAGTCGCGGCGGCGGCGACAGTTTCGGGCGGACCCTCGGCGACGATCTTGCCGCCGTTGGCGCCGGCGTCGGGGCCGACTTCGATGAGCCAGTCGGCGGATTTGAGGACGTCGAGATTGTGCTCGATCACCACGACACTGTGGCCGTGGTCGACGAGGGCCTGCAGGACGCCGAGCAGGCGTTTGACGTCGTGGCGGTGGAGGCCGGTGGTGGGTTCGTCGAGGAGAAGTAGAGCGCCAGGGGGGATTTTGGATTTGGGATTCGGGATTTCGGATTGATTGGAACTGAAGGTGCCGAGGTAGCGGACGAGTTTGAGGCGCTGCGACTCGCCGCCGCTGAGCGTGTTGAGCGGTTGACCGAGAGTGAGGTAACCGAGGCCGACGGAATCGAGTGAGGCGAGGCGCTGGCGGATCGCCGGGTGGTCGGCGAACAACGGGAGCGCTTCGGTGACGCTCGTGGCGAGGAGATCGGCGATGGAGCGACCGTTCCACTCGATCGCGAGGACCTCGGGCTTGAAGCGGCGCGCTTCGCAGACCGGGCAGGGCACGAAGACGTCCGAGAGGAACTGCATCTCGACGCGCTCGTAGCCGAGCCCGAGGCAGTGATCGCAGCGACCCTCACCGCTGTTGAAGGAAAAGCTCGAGGGGCTGAAACCGGCAGCCTGGGCGGTGGGGG
>JANPIT010000504.1:0-2661 GCA_031425115.1 Opitutaceae bacterium
GCCGCGCTCGATGCGCCGGAAATCGCCGGCGTCGTCATCACGCACGGCACCGACACGATGGAAGAAACGGCGTTTTTCCTGAACCTCGTTTTGCGCACGGAGAAACCCGTCGTGCTCGTCGGCGCGATGCGCCCCGCCACCGCGATCAGCGCAGATGGTCCCATGAATCTCTACAACGCGGTGGCCGTCGCTGTGGCGGTGGACGCTCGCCGCCGGGGAGTGTTGGTGGTGGCCAACGACGAGATCCATTTTGCACGGGAAGTGGCGAAGACCAACACGACCCAGGTGGGGACGTTTCGCGCCACGCACCGCGGCCTTGCTGGCCTGGTCAACGCCGGCCGCCTGCACTTCTACGCCCCCCCCACCCGCCGCCACACTCTCACCAGCGAGTTCGCCCCACTGGTGGCTACGAGCACCAGCGACTGGATGTTACCGCGCGTCGAAATCATCTACGCCCACGCCGGCATGAGCCGCGATCTGATCGACGCGGCCGTCCGCACTGGCGCGCGCGGCCTCGTGATCGCGGGCGTCGGCGACGGCAATCTCGGGACCACCGCGCTCGAGGCCGTCGCGTCCGCCGCTCGCACCGGCGTCGCCATTGTCCGCAGTTCGCGCGCGGGCGGCGGCGTGGTGGAGCGCAATATCGAGGTGGACGACGACGCGCTGGGGTTCATCGCGGCCGACGAACTCAACCCGCAAAAGGCCCGCGTCCTTCTCCAGCTTGGTCTCACGCGGACGAGCGACGTGCGCGCGTTGCAGGAGTTTTTTTTCACGTATTGAAGTGGTAACCTCCTCCTCGAGCCCTCGATCGTGCACCTAACCGTGCTCTTGCTCGTGCTCCTAATCCTGCTCGTTCTCCCGGCGCCCTCCCAACGCGAGTGGAATGAGGATTACGAGTAAGATCACGAGCAAGAGCACGATTCGCCCCAGCCAATCCGCCCCCATGTCTGCCAACGCCTTCACGCTCCCTATTTGGTTCGATCATGGCGCCACGTTCGCGTTCGCCCTCACCGGTGCGCTCGCCGGCATCAAGCGCGGCTACGACATCGTGGGCGTCTTCTTCCTCGCGCTCGTCTCGAGCATCGGCGGCGGACTGATTCGCGATGGTGTTTTCATCCCGAGCGGCGAGGCCACGCCATTGCTGACCGACGCGCGCTATATTCAGCTCATCATCGCCGCGACGATTGTCGGCGCGCTTTTCGGCGGACACGTGAAACGCTTCCACCGCGTGATCGCGCTGATCGACGCAGTCGGCCTCGGGGCGTATGCGGCGTTCGGCACACAAAAGGCATTGCAGTTCGGCCTCGCCGTGCCTGCGGCGATTCTCGTCGGCGTGATCAACGCCGCCGGCGGCGGCCTGCTCCGCGACGTCATCACGCGCGAGGAGCCGCTTGTTTTCCGACCCGGTCAATTCTACGTGCTCACCGCCGTCGCCGGCGCGGTCACATTCGTTTTCTTGAGCGTGACCCTCGGCCTCACGCCGACGCTGTCGGCGCTGGTGGCCATTGGCGTCACGTTTATATTCCGGGTCCTCACCATCGTCTTCAACTGGCGCACCTCTCCCATCGCCACTCCCGAAGACCTCGACCTCACGCCCTGAACCCGGCGGTCTTGTAACCTATTAGGTTACAATGTGCCCGAATAGCTGATACGCGACGCATCATTGGCACTGGCGATCTGGGACGCCGGAGCTTTCGTGGCGCCCGCGCCCCCCCCGCGGGCCCTACGCCTGGCGGCGTTGCCGTGCGCAGAAGCCGCGGCTTGGACGCGCGGCGGCGGCCGCTCAAAATTTCAACGTCATCTCGGCGTCGTTCAGCACGAGCGTGACACTGCGCTTGGAGATTTCCCGGACGCGCAGGTAAACTTTTTCACCTGACACCTGCGTCTGCACGACATCACCTTCCTGGTAGGGCCGCGCGTTGATCACGAGGTGGGAGCGTCCGCCCTTTTCGAATACGCCGCTTACCTTCAGTGTCGCGGCCGCTTGCTGCAGCTGGGCGAGACTGTCCATGGCCGCCACCACCACCGGCTCCGCGGTCGTGGCTTCCACCACGGGTGCGCTGGGGCGAGTGCCCGGAAGCCGGAACGGGTTATCTTTCGGGTCGAGCGGCGCGGGCGATGCGTTGCGATGTTGGAAAAGCGCGTCGATGCGCTCGTGCACCTGCTTGAATCGCGGCGCCAGCGGATTGGCGACGGACTGCTTGGGCGTCGGCGCAGGGTCCGCCGCGGACGCGGCCACGGCCGTGACCGGAAACACGGCAACGACGGCAGACGCGAAGATGGCGGTGATGCAGGGGAGCGCCTTCATTTTTTGCCGAGCAGCTCCACGTTGAGATCCAGCGCCATGGCGGAACCCGCCGGGTCGCTGCGCGCGAAGTTAAAGCCGGTGATCTTGACGAGGCGCGGTCCCGTCTCGAGCGCGAGGAGAAACCCAGCCACTTGATCGTAGCCTCCCGTGATGCGCAGGCTGTAGGGGACTCGCCGATACAACGGGGACTTGTCGATGGTTGGGGAGCTGAGCTGGTGCAGCTCGGGCAGCCGCGCCTTGGTCTGCTCCTCGAGCTTGTAGAAATACCACAGGTTCTCCGCGAGGTTCGCCTCGACCACCAGGTTCTCCTCGATGCGGCGCGCGGCTTCGCGCACCAATTCGAGTTCGGCCCG
>JANPIT010000505.1:0-3798 GCA_031425115.1 Opitutaceae bacterium
CGTGGTGGGATGGCGCAGCTACACAGCCACTCAGAGAGCTTCGAAAAAAGCCTTGAGGTAGGGGAGAGGCGTCCTCGCCGAGCCGTCGCGGAAAAGCCGTGCGCAGGTCGCATCGCCTTTGCATGCGATCCGCGCGACGGCTCACCGGGACGGTTCGCCCTACCTTTTTCCGACTCCGCTCAGATGTGCTTCGAGTCGGCTTCGTCTTTTTTGACGTAGCCGGTTTCCTGCCGGGCGTGGTTCACCGCGTTCTTCTTTAGATACGCCTGATAAACATCGTCGGCTGTCATCCCCAAGGTCTGAGCGAGCGAGACGAGGAAGTGAAACAAGTCGACGACCTCCACCTTGGCGTTCTGCTCGTCGAACTTCTGGTATTTCGCCCACCATTTCCAGGGCACGCTATCGATCAACTCCGCCGTCTCCTGCTGCATCGCGCGCGTGTAATTAAGGATCCACTTGGCCTTTTCTTCATCGGTCGGAGGCGGCAGAACGACGCCAATCCGGCGGTTGAGAGCATCCTGCATCTGGAAAATTTCCTCGAGCTTGTCCATGCGGCGAGGCTGCGTCGGGCGGAGGGCGAGTGGCAAGGGACAAGTGGCTCCGCGCCCGTCGCTAGCAGCGAAAAGGCCGCACATCCCCGGCGGAATTGCCACTTGCCACTCAGGCGGGGCTGCACGAGGGTGGCGCTCCATGCATTCGTCGAGCGCCTCGTGCGCTCCGGATGCTTAAACCAAATCGGCGCTCCCGCTGCTCTTCGTCGCTCGCGACGAAAAGCGCCCGGTGAGTCGCCTCATATAAACAAAAACACACATGTCAGATACAGATAAGTTTGGCGCGCCGACCCCGGCCCCCGCCGACTTGCCCGCCGCGACTCCGCAGGCGGATGCAGCCCCGGCGCCTGGCGCCGCAGCGGCCCCCGCTAGTGCTCCTGGATTCGGTTCGTTCGGCGCCGCCCGCGGCTCCGGTCTCCTCCGCGGCAAGCGTCCCTCGGCTGCCTCCGCGGCCCCGACCGCCCCCGCCGCCCCCGCTGGCTTCAAGCCGTCGGCCCTCGAGGTGATCACGCCTCAAAGCGAATACAAAAACCCGTTCACCGGAGAAGTCTCCGTGACCTCGCCCCGTGCCAACGAGCCGACGCCTCCGCCGGCCGCTCCCGTCCCCTCGCCTGCCGCCGAAAAAGAAGTCGTCGCTCACGCGCCGGCTCACTCCCCCGTGCCGGAATCGTCCGCCTCGCTCGACGCCTCCCAGCGCTCGAACCGGGCGGAGCCGATCGTCCGCACGCCGCAGCCTAGCATGCCGTCTCCGTCCGCGCCGTCGTCCTCCGACGCAGCACCGGAGCCGACCGCGAAAGCCGAGCTGAATATTTTGCCACCGGAAAACGCCAAGCGGCCGGCTGTGCGTTGGGAATCGCCCGGCGCCTCCGGCCCGCAGACTTCGGAACCCTCCAGCCCGATCCGCGATGACCGGCCGAAGTTCCAAACCCGCGCCCATCGCGAGCGCGATGCCCAAGCAGGTCCGGCACCGGAAGACCGTCAAGGTCAGGACTCACGCGACGCCCGCGGGCCTCAGGAAGGCCGCCCGTTTGAACCACGCCAGCCGCGCCAGCCGCGCGATCCCCGCGAAGCACGCCAGCCCCGCGATCCGCGCGAGGAGCGTCAACCACGTGATCCGCGGGACGAGCGCCAGCCCCGCGACCCACGGGATGAGCGTCAGCCGCGGCCTTTCGAGCCGCGTGAGCCGCGGCGCGACGAACGCAAGTTCGAGCCCCGAACGACTCAGCCTTACAACGAACGCACGCCACGCGCTGAACCGGAGAAAAAATCCGGCGGCTTCATGGGCTGGCTCAAGGGTCTTTTCGGCGGCGGCAAAGCCGAGGAATCCAAGCCCGCCCCCGGCAATCCCTCCGAAGGCGATTCACGCCGCGGCGGTGATCGCTACCGGGGTGGTGGTGGCGGTGGCCGCGGCCGTGGTGGCTACGGAGGTGGTGGCGGCGGCGGCGGTTATCGCGGCGAACGCGGTCCGCGCGCCGAAGGCCAGGACCAAGGCCGGAGCGAAGGCGGCGAGTTTCAAGGCGGTGACGGCGATTTCGGCGGCCAGCGCCGTCGGCGCCGTCGCGGCGGTCGCGGACGTTTCCGCGGCGAAGGCGGCGAGGGTGGCGGCGGCGGTCACGATCGCGGTCCGCGCCCCGAAGGCCAACAGGGCGGCGGCGCGATTTGAGTGCGGTGTGAATTGATCACGACTGCGCTTTAATCGCTTGCCGAGCGCGCCAGCCCGCGCGCATTTCAAAGGCGTCCGCATTTCGCGGACGCCTTTTTTTGTGTAGCCACAAGCGTGAGCACGTGGATTACACGCCACTCGCTCACGTTCGCAGCACCGCATTTCATGGCCGATCTCATCGTCAACGGCGGCAAGCCTCTCTCCGGCACCATCACGCCGTCCGGCAACAAAAACTCCGTCCTGCCCATCCTCTGCGCGACGCTGCTCACCGATGAGCCCGTAACGCTGCAAAACGTCCCCGGGATCACCGACGTCGACAAACTCGTCTCGTTTTTCTCTGAGCAAGGTTCGCGCATCTCATGGGACAAGACCGCGCGGACGATGACGATCGACCACGCGAAGTTCGACGCCGGCAAACTGCAGGGGGAGCTGCCCGCGGGCATGCGCTCCTCGGTTCTTTTGTTCGCGCCGCTGCTGCAGCGCGTGAAGAAAATCACGCTGCCCACCAACGCCAAGGGCTGCTCGCTCGGGATCCGCGAGCTCGATCCCCATCTCGAGATTCTGGAAAAACTCGGGGCGAAGATTTCGCACGGCAGCGAGCTCACGCTCCGGCTGGTGAAAAATTTCCGCGGCGCGCGGCACTGGCCCGATTACATGTCCGTCACGGCCACGGAGAATTTCGTGATGGCCGCCGCCCTGGCCGATGGCGAGTCGACGCTGATCAACGCGGCGAGCGAGCCCCACGTGCAGGACCTCTGCACGGTGCTGGTGCAGATGGGCGCGAAAATCTCTGGCATCGGCACGAGCCAGCTCTGCGTCGAGGGCGTCAAAAAACTTCGCGGCGGCACCTTCGCGATCAACACGGATTATCACGAGGTCGTCACGTTTCTCGCCCTCGGCGCGATTACCGGCGGCGAAGTGAAAGTGAAACATTCCCTGCCGCACCACTTCGACCTGATGACGCGCGCGTTTCAAAAACTCGGCGTCACAATCGAGCACAAAGGCACGACCGCCATCGTCCGCCGCGGCCAGTCGCTGCAAATCGAGGCGCCATTCACCACCAACTTGCTGCCGAAAATCGAGGCCGCGCCCTGGCCCTATTTCCCCGTCGATCTGCTGCCGTGCATGATCGCGCTCGCCGTGCGCGCGAAAGGCGCGGTGCAGTTTTGGAACAAGGTTTATGAAGGCGGCTTCACCTGGATGCCGGAGCTCTCGAAATTCGGCGCGCACGCGGTCGTGAGTGATCCGCACCGCATCATCGTCTTCGGCAATCGCCCGCTCCGCCCCACCACGGTCGACGCCCCCTACATCATCCGCGCCGCCGTCGGGCTCTACATGGTCGCCGCCAGCATCGAGGGTCGCTCGATCGTCCGGACGGCGGACACCATCAAGCGCGCGCACCCCAATTTCGTGGAAAACCTCCGCTCCCTCGGTGCGGATGTGGAGTGGAAAACGTGAAGCGCGAAGACGCAAAGGACCGCCAAGTTTCGCAACGTGGGAGAAAAGATCAGTTCACTCTCCGCTCCTTCGCGCTATCTTCGCGCTCTTCGCGTCTTTGCGCTTAGCTCCCCATGCCTTCCTCCG
>JANPIT010000506.1:0-11475 GCA_031425115.1 Opitutaceae bacterium
GTGGCAGCAGCATGGACACCGCCAAGGCCTGTAATTTTCTTCTCACCAACGGTGGCGCGATGCGCGACTATCACGGCTACGGCAAGGCGCCCAAGCCCATGCTCCCGTTCATCGCAGTCCCCACCACTTCGGGCACCGGCAGCGAATGCCAGTCCTACGCCCTCGTGAGTCGCGAAGACACCCACGAGAAAATGGCCTGCGGCGATCCGAAGGCGAAGGCGCGCATCGCGATCCTCGATCCCGAACTCACCGAAACTCAGCCGCGCTCTGTTGCGATTCTCACGGGGCTGGACGCGCTCGCGCATGCCATCGAGTCCGCGGTCTCGACCAAACGCACCGAAATCTCCTCGCTCTATTCCGAGGCGGCGTTTCGCCACATTTCCTCTGCGATCGGTGCCGTGATCAGCGGCCGCCCGAGTCACGATGATCGCGGTCACATGCAACTGGGCGCCGCCCTCGCGGGCCTCGCGATTGAAAACAGTATGCTCGGCGCCGCTCACGCGAGCGCCAACCCGCTCACCGCCCGCCACAACGTCACGCACGGTCACGCCGTCGCCCTGATGCTCCCGCACGTGATGCGCTTCAATCGCGAGGTGCCCGCCGCGGCCGCGATCTACGCCCGCTACTCGACCATCCTCTCCGACTCGCGCGTGACGACGCTGCGCCTGATCGACTGGGTGCAGGAACTCGTCGCGCAAAGCGCGTTTCCCGCCATCGCTACCGCCAGTGACGACATCACCACGCTAGCCCAAGGGGCCACGCGCCAGTGGACCGGCCAGTTCAACCCGCGGCCGTTGCAGGCCGAGGATTACGTGGCACTCTATCGCCGTGCACTCGATCGCGCTGCTTGAACGGGCAGGAGCCGACCTCCGGCCGGCCCGTCACACGACTCCCGAATCCGCACCGCGCCCCCCGGTCCGTCGCGGTCATTCTCCCACGGCGAAAGCCCTCTCGCTCCTCTCCGTTCTCGCTCTCACCGGCTGCGGCGATCGCACGGCGGCGCCCGACGGGAAATCCTCCGCGCCGAAGCCAGTGGCCGTCGCGCCGAAAACCGCTTGGCCCATGACACGCGGCGGGCCTGCGCTCAGCGGAAGCGCTGCCGCCCAGGTCCCGACCGCGCCCGTCACCGCGTGGACCTTTGCGGCCAACGGCCCCATCAGCGGCGAGGCCGCGATTGCCGGCGGCCGCGTTTACATCGGCACCGGCAAAGGCACGCTCCACGTGCTCGCCGCCGACACCGGCAAGGAGGCCTGGAAATTCGAGACCAAGGACGCCGTCACCGCCGCCCCCGCCGTCAGCGGCAACCGCGTGTATCTGTCTTCCAATGACGGCATCCTCTACGCGCTGAACGCCGAAACAGGCGCCGAACTCTGGAAATTTTCCACCGAGGACAAAATAAGTTCCGGCGCCATTGTGATCAAGAATCCCACCGGCAGCGGCGACAGCGAGTGGGTCGTCGTCAACGGCTACGACGGCACCGCGCGCGCGCTCAACGCCACCGATGGCAAGATCGTGTGGAGCTACAAAACCGACAACTACATCAACGGCGCGCCCGCGGTCGTCGACGGTCGCTTCCTCGTCTTCGGTGGCTGCGACGCGCTCCTGCACGTCGTTAATCTCAAGGACGGTTCCCTCGTCCATTCGATCCCGGCCAACGCCTACATCCCCGCCTCCATCGGCACGTTCGGCACGATGGCGTTCTGCGGCAACTACGCGAATCAGACCGTCGCCTTCGATGTCGTCGGCGGCAAAGTCGCCTGGGTCTACGAGGATCGCGCATTGCCCTTCTTTAGTTCGCCCGCCGTCAACGACCGCCTCGTCCTCATCGGCTCCCGCGACAAGCACCTCCACGCCATCGATCGCAAAGCCGGCACCGTCGTCTGGAAATTTCAAACCGGCGGCCGCGTCGAAGGCTCACCCGTCGTGTTCGATGACGCCGTCGTCTTCGGTTCCAGCGACGGCCGGCTCTACGCCGCGAACCTCGCGGCCGGCACCGAACTCTGGCAAGTTGACCTCGGCGAAGCTCTGGTCGCGTCTCCCGCTTTCGGCGAACGGCTGATTGTCATCGGCGGCGAAAAAGGCACCGTCTTCGCCGTCAAGAGTGGCGGATCCGCCCCGAAAAAACCCTAAAGCTCCACGCTCCGCCCGCTCGTTCACCGACGCGTGAAGATCACTTTTCTTACACCTGGCACCGGCAGCTATTATTGTGGCGCCTGCATGCGTGACAACGCCCTCGCCCGCGAGCTGCACCGCGCGGGCCACGACGTCACCATCGCGCCGATGTATCTCCCGCTCACGCTCGACGAGACGATGCTCGACGGGCTGGCGCAAACGCCAATTTTTTTCGGGGGCATCAACGTCTTCCTGCAACAGAAACTCGCGTTCTTTCGGAAGACGCCCGCGTTCTTCGATCGGCTTTTCAACTCGCGCGGTCTCCTGCGCTGGGCCGCACGGCATAGCCACATGACCTCGGCGCGCGTGCACGGCGAGATGACGCTCGAGATGCTCAACGTCGAAAACAGCCGCTTCCGCAAGGAATGGGACAAACTGCTCGACTGGCTCGAGCAATCGGCGAAGCCCGACATCGTCTGCCTCTCGACCGCCCTGCTCGCCGGATTTTCCGCGGAGATGAAACGCCGCCTCGGCGCGCCGGTCGTGCTCTTTTTCCAAGGCGAAGACACCTTTCTCGACGGCCTGCCCGAGCCCTATCGCTCGCAGTGCTGGAGCACGATGAAGCAGCATCTCGCCGCCGCTGACTTGCTGCTCGCGCCCAGCCGTTTCTACGCCGAGTTCATGCGCGGGCGCCTCGGCCTGGCGCCCGGCGCGATCGAAGTCGTGCACAACGGCATCGCGCTCGATGGCTATAGCGTGGCCGAGACTTCGCCCGCGATCCCGACCATCGGCTACCTCGCGCGCATGTCGCGCGACAAAGGCATCGATGTCCTGGTGGACGCGTTCATCCATCTCGCCCGCGAACTGGGCGACTCCACCGCCCGCCTCAAAATCGCCGGCGCCGAGACGGCCGGTGACCAGCCTTTCGTGGGCGAAATGAAATCGCGCCTCGCCCGCGCGGGCCTCACCGAGCGCGTCGAATGGTCGCCGAATATTTCGCGCGAACAGAAGATCGCGTTCCTCCGCAGCCTCACGGTGTTTTCCGTGCCGACGATCTACGCCGAAGCCTTTGGGCTCTACGTCGTCGAGGCGATGGCGTGCGGCATCCCCGTCGTGCAGCCGAATACCGCCGCGTTTTCCGAAATCATCGAGACCGGCGGCGGCGGCATGTGCGTGCCGCCACGCGACCCGGCGGCGCTCGCGCGCGGCTGGCAGCAATTGCTCCGCGATCCCGCGCGACGCGACGCACTCAGCCGCGCGGGGCGACTAAGCGTAGAAAACAATTTCACTGCCCGGACCATGTGCGAGCAGTTCATTCGGATCACGTCCCGCTTCCAGCGTGCTCCCGCCTGAACCGCGCGCCATGGACGCTCCTGCCCAGTTTCATTTTAGTTGTCAGCGACTCGTCGAGTTCGCCGACACCGACCTCGCAGGCATCGTGCACTTCGCGAACTTCTTCACGTTTGTGGAGAGTGCGGAGCACGCGTTCTTTCGTTCGCTCGGGTTCCGCGCCCACACCCACGACGCCACCGGGCACCACGGCTGGCCCCGGATCGAGGTGAGCTGCAAATACATCAAGCCCGCGCGCTTCGAGCAAACCCTCGAAATTGGCCTGCGCATCGAGGAGATCCGCAGCAGCAGCCTGCGTTACCAATTTTGGATTTTATCGACCGACGACGGTCTGCGCAGCCTGCTCGCCTCGGGCGCGTTCACCATCATCCACGTCGCGATCGATACGGATTCCCGCACGATCCAGAAGGCCCCCATCCCCGCTGATCTTCGTGCGAAGCTCGAAGCCGCGATGGCGAAAACCACTAATTCACACTGATGGAATGGAATTGAGGGAATTCAAACCCCGCCACTTCTCCGGATTCCTCCCCATTCCCTCACCATAAGTGTTCATTAGTGGTTCCTGCCTTTTCCAATTCCCATCTTCCATCTTCTATCTCCAACTTCGAACTCCAAAAAAATTATGCAATGGCTTCTCTACGCACTCCTGACCGTTTCAACCTGGGGCCTCTACGGCGTCTTCCTTCATAGCGGCCAGATGGCGATGAACGATCCGGTCTTCGGCCGTTACAAGGCGTTCCTCTTCGTCGGCATCGCTTACTTCATCTTCGCGGTGCTCGCGCCGCTCGTGTTGCTCAAAGCGCAGGGTTCGAACTTCAGCTTTCCCAGCAAGGGTGTGTGGATTTCCATCTTCGCCGGCACGCTCGGCGCGGTGGGCGCCTTCGGCATCCTCCTCGCCTTCGGCGCCAAAGGCGCACCGGTCGTCGTCATGGCCATCGTGTTCGCGGGCGCACCGATCGTGAACGCGGTCGCTGGCATGCTCCTGCACCCGCCCAAGGGCGGCTTCGCCGGCGTGCCGTGGCAATTCTACCTCGGCATCGCGATGGCCGCCGGCGGCGGCTGCCTCGTCAGCTATTTCAAACCCGCGCCCGCGCCGAAGGCCGCCGCCGTTCGCGCCGTCCCGCTTGCGCCGCCCGCGCGCTGAGTGCCCTGCGCCGCGTGGGCAACCCAATCCCCTGCTCCCATGATTGACGTCGCTCGCGTATCCAAAATCTACGACAGCCCCGCCGGCCCGGTCACCGTCCTGCGCGACCTCGATCTGCGTGTCGCAGCCGGCGAGACCGTCGCGATCGTGGGGCCGTCGGGCAGCGGGAAAACCACCTTGCTCAATTTACTCGGCGCGCTCGATCAACCGAGCAGCGGCTCGATCGCCATCGGCGGCACCACGCTCACGGGCCTCGACCCCGCGGGCGCCGCGCGCTTCCGCAGTCGCTCGATCGGTTTCATTTTTCAACTCCACTTCCTGCTCCCGCAGTGCTCCGTGCTGGAAAACGTCCTCGTGCCGCGTCTGTCCGGCGACTGGGACGAACCCGCCGCCACCACCCGCGCGCGCGCCGAATCGCTCCTCGAGCAGGTCGGCCTCCAGGACCGCCGGGATCACCGTCCGTGGCAGCTCTCCGGCGGCGAACAACTCCGCGTCGCCATCGCGCGCGCGCTCATCAATCAACCCAAGCTCATCCTCGCCGATGAGCCCACCGGCTCGCTCGACCCCGCCACCGGCGATCGCATCGCTGACCTCCTCCTGCGCACCAACGCCGGCGCGCAAGTGGCCCTGGTCGTGGTCACCCACAACCCCGGCCTCGCCGCCCGGATGCAGAAAACCTACCGGCTCGAGGCAGGGCGTCTGGTCTCATGAACCTCCTGGCCAGGACAAAAGCGCAAAGACGCAAAGAGCCGCGAAGTAACGCCAAGCCACTCTTTGCAAACCTTCGCGCTTCTTCGCGTCTTCGCGCTTAGTCCGATGACTGCCCGCCACTACATCCTCCGCAGCGTCCTCCATTATCGGTGGGCTTACCTCGGAGTGCTGGCCGGTGCGATCCTCGGCGCGACCGTGCTGCTCGGCGCACTTTTCGCCGGCGATTCCGTCAAAGCCTCCCTCCGCCGCATCGCCGAGCACCGCATCGGCCGCGCGACCCTCGCGCTCACCGGCGGCGACCGTTTTTTTCGCGAAGCGCTCGCAGGGGAGTTGGCGGCCGCCACCTCGCAACGCGCCGCGCCCATCCTTTTCGCCCGTGGCACGGCTGTGCATTCCGGCACGCGGGCCACCGCTAGCCAGGTTCAACTCATCGGGGTGACCGACGCGTTTTGGGCCTTTGCCCCGACACCACCCAAAATCGCGCTCGAGGCCGCCAAGTCCACGATCGCGATCAACGACACCCTCGCCCGCCGCCTCAACATCGCCGTCGGCGACACGCTCATCGTCCGCTTGCAGAAGCCGGGCATCGTCGCCGGCAGCGCTCCCGTCGCAGGCGCCGAGTCGTCGCTGCAAAGTCTGCGGTGCACCGTCACCGCGATCGCCGACGACGCCTCCTTCGGCCGCTTCAGCCTGGAAGCCACGCAAGTCCCCGCGCCATCCGTCTTCCTCCCCATCGCGTTGCTTCAGGAAATCATCGAACGCCCCGGCAAGGCGAATCTCCTCCTCCTCGACGGCGCGGCCCCGGTGGTCGAAGTCGAGCGCGCCCTCCAACGCACCGCGCGTCTCGCCGATTACGGTCTCGCACTCAAATGGCTGGAGAAGGCCGCGACCTTCGAACTGAGCTCCGATCGTGTTTTCATCGATCCCGCGCTGACCGAAGCAGTGACACGCGCCGTGCCCACCGCCCAGCCCGTGCTGTCGTATCTGGTAAATGAATTCCGCGTCGGCGAGCGCTCCACGCCCTACTCCATCGCCGCCGCCACGACGCCGGAAGCCGCACCTTTCCTTCCCGCCACGCTCGGCCCCCGCGAGATCGTGCTCAACGACTGGCTCGCGAAAGATTTGTCTGCCAGCCCCGGCGACGAGGTAAAGCTGACCTATTTCCAAGCCGACGCCGCCGGCGCACTCGTGGAAACGGCCACAAGCTATCGCGTCCACTCCATCATCCCCATGCAGGGCCTCGTCGCGGATACGGCGTGGATGCCGAACTTTCCCGGCATGAGCGACGCCAAGACCACGAGCGATTGGGACCCCGGCCTACCCTTGAAGCTCGACCGCATCCGTCCCCACGACGAGCGCTACTGGGATGATTTTCGCGGCGCGCCGAAAGCATTTCTCCCGCTCGCCGCCGGCCGCGCGATGTGGTCCACGCGTTGGGGTAGCAGCACCGCCCTGCGCATCCCGTTCGATCGCGCCCGCGAAGCCGAATTGACCTCGCTGGTGCTCGGCGCCCTGCGCCCGCCCATGAATCAAGTGATCGTGCGCAACCTCCGCGCCAACGCCGTTGACTCCTCCACCGCCACCGTGGACTTCGGCGGCCTCTTCATCGGCATGAGTTTTTTCCTGATCCTCGCCGCGCTCGGGCTCGTCGCGATGCTCTTTCAACTCAGCTTGCTCCAACGCAACCGCGAAGACGCGCTGCTCGCCGCCGTCGGCATTCACGCCAAGAAACTCACGCGCTGGCGCCTCGCCGAAGGCACCGCAATTCTCCTCGTCGGCTGCGCCCTCGGACTGCCGCTCGCCGCGCTCTACACCCGCGGCATTTTGCGTTTCCTCGAATCGATTTGGGCCGGCTCCGGCGCCGGCGCGCAATTCGTGTTCGCGGCGAGTCCGGCCAGCCTCGGCATCGGCTGCGCCGTCTTCCTGCTGCTCTCCGTCCTCGGAATCCGGTTTGCACTGCGGCAGCAAACGCGTCGCGCGCTCTCCATCCGTCTCGCCGCGCACACGGAAGAAACCGCCAGCCCCGCCCGCGTGCGGCGCTCGTCGCTCATTATCGTCGTCGTCGCTGTGCTCATCGGTCTCGGCGCGCTCGGTGCGTCCGGCCGCGCGATGCCGGCGCAAGGCGCGTTCTACCTCGCCGGGTTCGCCTTTCTCGCGGCCGGGATCGGCGCCTGCCGCGCATGGCTGGCGCGCGCGCCCGCGACGGATCGCGACGCCCCGCTCGATGCCGCCTACCTTGGTGGCCTGAACCTCAAAGCCCGTCGCTCGCGCAATCTCACCGTCGTCGGTCTGATCGCGAGCGCCGTTTTCATGGTCCTCTCCGTCGCGTCCTTCCGCAAACACGTCGGCAGCGACTGGCTGGAACGCAGCAGCGGCACGGGCGGTTTCGCTTTCTGGGTTGAGACGACCGCGGTGCAGAATCTCGCGCGCGATGGCGGCGCGGGCCGCTTCGAGGTCTTCGAGAAACACATCGCCGATCTCGGCACCATCGTGCCCTTTCGCGCCGGCGTCGGCGACAACGCGAATTGCTTCAATCTCAATACTACGGCGCAACCCAAACTCCTCGCCGTCGACTCCGCCGCACTCGCCGCGCGCCAAGCCTTCCCCGTCGCGGCGCCGGGTTGGGCCGCCCTTCGCCCCGCGAACTCCGCCGCCGACAACGCGATTCCCGCCCTCGTCGACGAAACGACGCTGCTCTGGGCCTTGAAGCGCAAAGTGGGCGACGTGCTCGCCTACGCCGATGAAAACGGCCGCCCGTTCAACGTCCGCATCGCCGGCACGATTCGTGACTCGATTTTCCAGGGCTACCTGATCGTCGATGAAACGCTCTTCCTAAAAAAATTCCCGTCTCACCCCGGCTACTCCGCTTTCCTGCTGGATGCCAAGAGCACGACCGCTCTCCCCGCCCTGCGCAGCCGAATCGAAACGTCGGTGGCCGACGCCGGCGGTCGCGTGGACCTGACCCGGGACGTGCTCGCGGCCTTTCACCAGATCGAGAACACCTACATCGCGATCTTCAACGTGCTCGGCTCGCTCGGCGTCGTCCTCGGCAGTCTTGGTCTCGCCATCGTCGTCGCCCGCAGTCTGCGCGAGCGGCGCGGGGAGTTCGCCGTCATGACCGCGATGGGCATTCCGCGTGGCGTGCTCGCGCGTATGGTGTTTTCCGAATACGGCCGCCTCGTGCTCTGGGGCCTCGCCGTCGGCGCGATCAGCTCAGTCATCGCCATCTGGCCAAGCGTCACCACACTTCCCGCCGCACCCGCAGTCGCGTTGGCAGTTAGCCTGCTCGCTGGTATCGTCGCCCTCAATCTGCTCTGCGGCTGGCTCGTCTTTCGCTGGTCGCTGCGCGACCTGCGGCCCGGCATGGAGCAAGCGACCTAGTTGCAGCATTACGGTAGAGGGCAAATCGAGGTCCGCTTGCGCATGAGCGCAGCACGCCCAGTCAGGATTCGCGGCCACCGGCATTGCAGTTTTGCGCCGGCGTCGATGAATGCCTGATTGGGAGATGGCGGCAAACACCAGGGCGGCGCCCGCGGGCGGTGGCGCGGGACGAATCATTGCCATGCTGTTGTGCCTGGGCGCACTCCTGCTCGTATGCGGATTTTTCCATTGGACGGTAAAGAGCAGCGGTGGCTTCGGTGCGCCAGGCGACGAGGACTACTACAACTTCCTCGTGCGCGGCTGGCGTTCCGGTCAGTTGCACATGAGCAAGGAACCATCGCCGGAGATGCTGGCCCTGGCCGATCCCTATGACCCCACGCAAAACAGCACCGCGCGGCTGGCCCATGCTTCATACTTCAAGGGCCGCTACTATCTCTATTTTGGCGCGACACCCGCGGTGTTGGTGATGCTGCCTTACGGATTGCTCACCGGTCGCGAGCTTGGCACGACCACGACCCTGTTTGTGTTCTGCGTGATCGGTTTCGTCACGGCGTCGTTGCTTTGGTTGAAAGTGCGGCACGACTATTTTCCCGGCAGCACGCGATGGATCGGACCTGCCGGCGTGCTCGTGCTGGGATTCGGAACTCATGTATTGGCACTGCAACGACGCCCCTTGGTCTGGGAACTCCCGATCGCGACGGCCTATGCCTTCTCGATGCTGGCGCTCGCCGCGCTCTACCGCTTAATCCACCGTCCATCGTCGGGTGCGGCTTTGTTCGCCGGACTGAGCCTCGGGCTCGCGGCGGCATCGCGGCCGACCTATTTGATGGGCGCGATCGCGTTGGTGCCGGTGGCGTGGGAATGGTGGCGAAAGCGCCGGAATGCGCCGACCCGGGCCATGGCTCATCTCGGATGGATGGGCGGCGGATTACTGGTGTGCTGCGCGGCGGTCGCCGCGCACAACTTTGCGCGTTTCGAGAACCCGCTCGAGTTTGGTTAGAACTTTCAACTGACCAGCGTCTACGAATCGAAAATGGCGCACTTTCGGCCACGCTACTTTCCGCACAACCTCGGCATCTATTATCTGCACACGCCGGAAGTGGCGGCGAAATTCCCTTTCGTCCGCGCCACCGCCGTCGTCCACGGCCCGCCGGGCTATCTCGGCTTCTGGAACGAGCCGGTCTGCGGATTGGGCCTGACGTTTCCGTTTTTGTGGCTGGCCTTGGCGGCGCCCATGGCGTGGTGGAATCGTGGAGACGAAGAACGAAGGCGGCTGCGCACCTTCGTTTTGTCCACGCTCGGCCTTTTCGTGGGAATGTCAGCGGTCACGCTGAGTTTTTTTCTCGCGACGCCGCGTTACATGGCCGACTTCGCGCCAAGCCTGGCGCTGCTCGCGGCACTCGGCTGTCTCGGCGTCGAACGATGGGCCGCAGAACGGGCCGGGGGGGGCGCCGTGCGGGCGCTGATCGCGATTGCGGCAACCGCGACGACTCTCGCTGGCGCGCACATCAGCCTCGACTACCACAATCGACTGATCCGCGTCGTATGGCCCGAAGGCTGGAGAACGCTGGAACGGTTCTTCACTGGTATGGGGTTTTGAGTTCCAAGAGTGGCGATAGCGCGAACTTCCACCCAGACCGCAGCAGGCCGCATCGCAATCGCGCCGAAGCCAGCCGTCAAATTCGCGTTAAATCGGCAACTCGAGCGAGGCGTGGATCCTGCGAGAAATTTCCCGGCGGCGAATGGTGCCAACCGCGCCTCGTTGTGAACGCGCAGCGGCTTTCGCAAAATGAAAGATAACATTGCAGCGCACCGC
Source organism: Opitutaceae bacterium (assembly GCA_031425115.1). Classification (GTDB taxonomy): domain Bacteria; phylum Verrucomicrobiota; class Verrucomicrobiia; order Opitutales; family Opitutaceae; genus ER46. The sequence goes on from JANPIT010000506.1 coordinate 10,515, forward strand.
GGTCAGCCAGTCCAGGCCGTCAGCCGTATCGAGAAAAACCTCATGCGGACGCGCTTGTCGGCCATGCGGCCGCACCGTCGTGCAAAGCAGCCCATTGACCGAATCGAAGCTCACATCGGCACACAACCGCGTTGGCGATAGAATCACAAACATATGCGGTGCGTCCGCAGACGGAAATGGGAACTCCCAAATCTCCCACTGTTTCACGCGATGAGGCTGAGCGCCGCCGCGCGGGCAACTGCGTTGATCAGTGCCGTTTCCTCTGCGTCTGCCCCGGTCGACCGTGTGGCGAGGTCCTGCGCGGCTGCCGTGCCGACCGCGTTGTTCAGGGCAACCTCCTCTGATCTACGGATACGCTTCGCACGCTTGCGAATCGGCAAAACTGCCCGCTTGCCGGCAGATTTCCGACGGGCAGTTGGCTTACGATGAGAGAGAGTTGGCATGAGTTCGAACTTGAGACAGACCCAAACGCTGGCAAGCACGGTGTTTTTCTTGGTTTGCATCACTCGCGCGTCGCTAAAAAGCCAACCGCAACGCTTCTTCACAATGGGGTGCAGACGCGCGACTGTTCCGGGCGGCAGTGGTCGACACGAGTTCAAGGGCTTCATGGCGCAACGAATCAGCAGTCTTGCGAGCGATTTCCGCTCACCGTTTAAGCGCAAATCGCGTGAATTGCCTTCGCCGCGCCCGCCGTCGAGAGTGCAAACGTGAGCGAAAACTCCGCGTCGCCCGAATTCTGGAATCCCCGCTACGCCGCCGCGCGCACGCCTTGGGACTTCGGCGGCATCCCAGTCCCGCTGACGCGCTATCTCGTCGCCCATCCTGGCCGCGGCGCCCGCGCCCTCATCCCGGGTTGCGGTTCCGGCTACGAAGTCGCCGCGTTTGCGCAGGCGGGATATGCCGTCACCGCAATCGATTTTAGTCGGCCCGCAGTATCGCTTGCTCGCGCGCAGGTCGGGCC
>JANPIT010000507.1:0-2930 GCA_031425115.1 Opitutaceae bacterium
ACTGCACCGCAGCGCGGACGAGGTCAGGTGCACTATAGATGCTGATGGGGAATTGGGTGGTGGTGTTCGTGACGGGATCCGTGGTGTTGGCGGCGGTGAAACCAACACTGGGCGCGATTGTGCCGAATGAAGGCGCGTTGAACGCGGAATCGAGTGCGCCGGTGGCAGTGAGCCGCTGGAGCTTGGCCGTGCCGTCGATGGCAGACGTGACGACCAAGGCGCGCGAGTCGGGCAGAACCTGCGCCACGTTGAGCCCGCCGGTGCGGATCATCGTGACGGCATTGGTCGTGGCGTTGCGCTCGACGACGGCGATGGACGAAAGCGAGGGCGTGTAGGTCGTATCCAACGCGCCGCTGGCCTCGAGCCGACGAAGGACAGTGCCGCCCGTGCCGTTCAGCGCGGAGACAGCAGAGACGACTGATTGAGCGAGGAGCAGCTTCCCGCCGGGTGCGCCAAAGAGCGAACCGATGCTGCCCGCGGCGGGAGTGAAGGTATTGTCCACGGTGCCGTCGGCGTTGAAGCGCGAGAGCGTGGCCGAGAAGGTCTCGGTGGTATTGGTGGGCGTCTCCAGCCAGGCGAAGACCTTGCCGTTGTCCGTGCCGGCCACATCACCGGTGGTCATCGCGAGTGACGAGGTGGGCTGCGTCGCGGTGAGGGTGCCGTCGAGGTTGAACTGCGCGAGGCCGGGAACGGTGGTTGCGCCGAAGCGGTTGAAGTTGCCGGCGACCCAGACACGGCCGTCCGAGAGGGGCGCACCCGAAAAGGCAAAGGCTGACCTACCCCATCCGCCCGTGGGCAGCGGCGCGGCGGTGTTACCATCAGAGTGGAGACGCGTGATGCCGCTCCACCCTGGCAGCGTCGTAGCGTTGCCCTGGACGCTAGGGACATCGGGTATCAGGTAGCGACCGGCGGCGTCGCGGCTGAACCAGAAGGTTTCGCGACCGAACGAGCGCGCGACGAACGTCGTATCGCGCACGCCGTTGGCAAAGAAGCGATACAGCCGATCACTGATCGCGACAAAGGAATCGTCGGCCAACAGGACCATGTGGCGAAGGCGGAAACCGACGGCGGTATTGATGCCGACTTCGCTGCGCAGCGGCATGGCGAAGGTCTGATCGAGGGTGCCGTCGAGGTTGAAGCGGATCGCCATGATCGGGTCGCCGCTTGTGCCCCGGGCGTTGAAGCGGAAATCACCGACGAAAACAGGCCGGCCATCGGACTGGAGAGCGACGGTGCGGGCCTGATTGCTGGCGAAGCCGGCGGGCAGAGTGCCGGCGAAGGCGGCGTCGAGCGTGCCGTCGGAGTTGAGTCTCGCGAGATTGAGCCGCGGGGTGCCGCCGACGCTCGTGAAAGTGCCGACCAGGTAGATCTTACCGTCGGACGTGATTACCGGAGCACCGAAAAGGACTGCCGCCGCACCGTTCGCACCGGCGAGCGCAGGCTCGGCGAAGGTGGTATCGCGGGTGCCATCGGTATTCAGGCGATAGATACGGACCTGATCGGCGCCCAGTGCTCCAGGCGGGGCACTGATCGACGCCGATTCAGTCGAGAGAACGATGACCTTGCCGTTCGGCTGCCGCTCGATGAAGCGCAACGTGCGGGCGAATAGCGGCGCGTTAAAGCCGGCATCGATTGCGCCGGTCTGGCTGACGCGGAAAACGGTGGTGCTATCGCCGAGGCTGGCTGCGACGAGGAGGCGGCCGTCAGGCTCCACAACGGCGTGAGTGACCGAGCGGATGCGCGGATCGAGGCGGAAGGTGGCATCGAGCGCGCCGGTGTTCTCGTCGAAGCGTGCGAGGGCGCCGACGAATTTTCCCGCGACGACGTTGGGAATGCGATCCTGGGCGGACCACGGGAGGTAGACGCGACCGGCGGAGTCGTGCACGGTGCGCGCGGGGGTGCCTTCCGTCGCCGTCGCGCCAAACTGCTGGAAGAGGATGTTGTCGGGCGTGAGGACGGTGAGCGCGGCGGACGCACTTGTAACCGGAAGGCTGTTACGTGTGACGGTGACGTCGTAGTTGCCGGCATCGGTCGCGGCGGCGCGGGGGAGGTTGAACTGCGCAGTGGTGGCGCCGGCGATGTCGACGCTGTTGCGGCGCCACTGGTAGGTGACGGGCGAGTTGGCGGGGTTGGTGAAGACGCCCACCGTGAAGGCGACCGGGCCGCCAATCGCGACGGTGGCGGGCGCCGGATGGTCGACGATGACGGCGGGGCCGTCGATGGCAGGGACGTTGACCTGCGCGGCCGCGGAGGTGACGGGTGCACCGGTCGTGCCCGAGACGACGACGGTGTAGCTGCCTCCGGTGGCAGCGGTCGTGCTGGTCAGGAGCAGCGTGGCGGCGGTGGCGCCCGAGATGTCGGTGCCATTTTTCCGCCACTGGTAGCTCAAGGGGCTTGGGCCGTGGGCTACGACGGTGAGGACGATGTTGTTGCCGGCGTTGACGGTGTTAATGGGGCGCGGCTGGACAGCGATCGTGGTGTCGGTGCCGACAGACGGGAGCGCCGCGGTGAGCACAACGCCGCCATCCATTCCGGTGATCACGACGCGGCCGGCGCCGACCGCGATGGAGGCGAGGTCTTCCCTTGACGGCATCTGCGCGACGCGAGTCCAGGCAACGAAATCGCGAGTCTTGATGAACTGGCCCTGGCTGCTGGCGATGTAGTAACCGTCGTGCAGCTTGGCGATGTCGCGGAAGCCGAAGCCGAACTGATTGTAATCGGTGGGCGACGGGAGCGCGTTCCAGGTTTCGCCATCGGCGGAGTGAAGGATGGTGCGGTTATCGCCGACGGCGAACAGCGCGCCATCGATCACCGCGACCCGATTTAAGTTCTGGGTGACAGTGTTGGTGCGCAAAGTCCACGTGGCCCCATCGGGCGAGGTCGCGATGCGCCCGCCCTGCCCCACGGCGACGAAGAGATTGTTGAAGAAT
>JANPIT010000508.1:0-6254 GCA_031425115.1 Opitutaceae bacterium
CACTTGAGATTCACGCCGAGGAAAACTTGCGCGATGCCCTGCGCCGCCTGCATCGGCGGCACCATGCTGGCATTCACCGCACCGCGCCAAATAATCCCGTTGGCGAATCCCTCGGCTTCCGCACCGGGATTAATCAACTGCGCCACGAACTGATCGTAGGGCAGATTGCGGGCGAGCGCGGTGTAGATCCACGCGGTGATTTGTTTGCGGCCGCCATCCGTATAGCCGGGGCCTTTGTAATCATTCCGCAAAAGGTCGTTCCAGAACGTGAGCCAGTGTTCGGCGTATGGCTGAGGCTGGGCGAGCAGCCGGTCGACCAAACGGACACGTTTGTCGGGCGCGAGATCGGCCACGAAGGCTTCGAGCTCAGTCGGCGGCGGCAGCACTCCCACCGCGTCGAGCCACACGCGACGCGCATAGGTGCGATCATCCACCGTTTTCGGCCACGCGATCTGCTGCCGGGCGAAATAAGCATCCACGAACCGATCGAGCGGCTGCTCGATCCCGTTTTTCGCGGGCACGGGCACGGAGTCACGCGGACGCAAGTTGGCCGGTTCGTGTTTGAAAAATGTGATCGTCTCCGGCCACTTCATGCCCTGATCGATCCAAGCCCTGAAAACGGCCACGTTTTCGGGCGATAGTTTTTTCCCTTTCTTCGGCATCAGACTGTCGGGATCGAGGCCGGAGATCATCGCGATGACGGCGCTCTCAGCGCTCTTGCCGGCCACCGCGGGGGCGCCCGCATCGCCGCCTTCGATGAAATCCGCGCGCGTCTCGAGGCTGAAGTTTCCCTTGTTCTTCCCGCGCGCGTGACACTGCACGCAGCTCGCCTCGAAGATTGGTTGAATGTCTTTCGCGAAATCAATCGGGCGCGACGCGGGTGCGGGCAGTTGCGCGACCAGGTCCGGTGGAAGTTTGGAAGCACCGAGGGCGGCGCTGGAGCAACTCACGAGTGCGAGGAGCGTAAGGCGGAACAGGGAGAGGGGCATCGGGGAGAGAATGCGAACGAGGCGAGCGGCCGGCGCGCGCCGTAACAAAGTCGGCGCGTCGAGCCGGTTTGCGAGCAATACTTTGCGATCAGAGGCACTCCACCGCTGAGGTGCGGCCGGTGCGCCGGAGGACGCGGCCGACTTGCCGGATTTCGTCATGCGTTCGTGGATGGTGGAGCGCGATTTGTGCGGACGGGGGCTCTCACCGCGAAGCGCCGATTGATGATGGCACTTTTCCGTCCCATACGTGGTCGCATCTTTTGAAACCATGCACCGCATACTTGTAACTCTCGCTGTAACGATCGCAACTTTGACGGGCGCCGCGCACGCTCAGACCTCGTCTGGCGCGGTTTATCCCGTCGCCCAGCCCTCGACGCCCGCACCGGGGGTCGTTACGGCCCAATCCCATGTCGAAACCTCCGCTGGCTCGCAGGCTCCTACTGCACCCATGCTCGATCGGGTTACCCAGACAGTCTACACCCCAAAATTGCCGTCGGCGCAGGAACTCACGGATGCGGCCGCGGCGCAGGGCCTGACGGTTGAACGTATTTCGCAGACGTCGCTGCAGGTGATTGCGTTCTATCGCAACGCCCACGGCCAGCCGATTACGGTGGCCTACCAGACACTGCCCCCAGCTGGAGTAGTGCATTCGCCGGCCCCGGCACCCGTGGTCGTTTCCACGGCGCCGGCGGTGGTCTCGGTGGCGCCGGCTCCGACGGTGATCTACGAGAGCGCGCCCCGCGTCGTCTATTACGAGACGCCCCGTTATTACTACCCAAGAACCTATTATCCGCCGGTCTCGCTCAGTTTCGGCTTCGGGTTTCGGGGTAGCCACTTCGGACATGGCGGGCATTACCGCCACGGCGGTCATCACGGCCACGGCCGCCATCGTTAAGTGGATCGCGCGTATTCGTTTCCTCCTTACTTCACGCCATGCACAAATCTCTCCTGCTTGTTTTGGCCCTCGTGAGCGCCACGCTTTTTAGCGGATGCGTGGGCAGCGGCCCCAACACCGAACAGGGCGCGCTCTCGGGCGGCGCCTTAGGCGCCTTGGCCGGGGCGATCATAGGGCACAACAGCCGCGGCGGCGATGCCGTGGCAGGTGCGCTCATCGGCGCAGCAACGGGGGCGGTCGCCGGCGGCGTGATGGGTAACAGCGTCGATCATGAGCGCGGGACGGTTTACGGCGGCCCCGATCGTCACGATCGGGCCTACGCCTATCCCGACCAACGCGGGTATCGGGTTGTGCAGGCCGCTCCCACGACTCCGCCGCCGACTCCCCGTGAAATCGTGCCGCCCGCCCCAGCGCAGAATGCAGTGTGGGTTGCGGGCTACTGGATCTACGATGGCAGGAGCTACGCTTGGACAAGCGGCCGCTGGGAAATTCCGCCGCCGATGGCGCGGGTGTATGTCCCGGCGCACTCAGAACAGCGCCACGGTCAGATGGTGTTCGTTCCCGGTCACTGGCAGTAAGCGGTCGGAAGCGTCGCGGCTTGGACGCGGCGTGCGCTCGAATTAGGACGTGCTTCGACCGCGACGACGCGGACGCGGTTGCGCAGTGCCTGCTTTTCCGCGACCGGCCGGCGGCGTCTGGGCGCGGGGTTTCGGAGTGGTTTTGCCACGTGCTGGGGTGGTGGGGCCGCCAACTCGGACTTTGCCTTCTACGCTGTCATCAAACGTATGGCCAGTGAGCGCACCCACGGCAATTTTCAGCCCGGCAATGATTTTGCCGTGTTTGGTGTCCCAATAATACCCGTCGCTCACCGCGACTTTGATCACGGTGAGTTCAGGATCGTCGACGCCCAAGTTGAACCAGGTTTTGGCGATCACGGTCCAGTGCTTCTTTCGCAGGGCGCGGTCGTCACTGATTGTGGCGGTGCCTTGGAGCGCAAGGTAGTCCGCGCTGCCGGGATTGGCGAACAGCAGCTGCACCTTCGGCGCCCTCGCGATCTCGCGATTCGTGTGGCTCGAGCGTGCGCTGAGAAACCACAAGTTGCCGGACGCATCGACCGATTGCACGGCCATTGGGCGGACCGTCAGCGGAAAGGCACGGGAGGTGGTGCCGAAGAAGCAGATCCGGGCGCCCTCGGCGATCGCGCGAATTTTTTTCACCGCTAGCGGGCCTGCGAGCGAGTGGTGGGGATCTTCGGGTTCGCGTTTCATCCTGCACAGACCGCGCTGACGGTCGGGCGTTCGTCACGAAGTGGCCGCCCGCCGCTGATGCACGCGGCCGCAACGCGCCGAGCTTTGCATTTCCATCGGACGGTCGCAGCGAAATCCTATGCGCGGGCTCGACGGGCGCCGGTTTCCGGGGAAACGTTTTCCATGCACACTCGTGAGGTTTCGGCTGAAGCAGCGTCGTCGGCCACGGCGGCCGGTTGGCGGCTGGAGCACTCGTATGCGCGATTGCCGGCCATTTTCCACACGGCGGTCGCGCCCACGCGGGTGCCGGCACCGCGGGTCATCGTTTTCAACCGGCCGCTGGCGGAGGCGCTGGGTTTGGACGCCGCGACGTTGGCAGGCGAGGCGGGGGCGGCGATCCTCTCGGGCAACCGCCTGCCGCCTGGCGCGGCCCCGTTGGCGCAAGCGTATGCGGGTCACCAATACGGAAACTTCACCACGCTCGGTGATGGGCGGGCGATCCTCCTCGGCGAGCAAGTCACACCGCAAGGCGGGCGATTTGATCTTCAGCTCAAGGGCGCGGGCCCGACACCGTATTCGCGGCGTGGCGACGGCCGGGCGGCGCTCGGCCCCATGGTGCGCGAATACATTATCAGCGAGGCAATGCACGCGCTCGCTATTCCGACCACGCGCAGTCTCGCCGTGACGGCGACGGGTGAGGAGGTTTTTCGACAGAGCGCGTTGCCTGGCGCGGTGCTTACCCGCGTGGCGGCAAGTCACCTCCGGGTGGGGACCTTCGAGTGGGCGGCGGCCCAGCGCGACGAGCCGACTTTACGCGCGCTGATCGACTACGCGGTGCAACGGCATTTTCCGGATTGCACCTCCGCTCAGAACCGGGCGGCGGCACTGCTCGACGCAGTGATCGAGCGGCAGGCAGTGCTGCTCGCGCGATGGATGCTCGTGGGTTTTGTGCACGGCGTGATGAACACCGATAACATGGCGATCTCGGGTGAGACGATCGACTACGGCCCCTGTGCATTTTTGGACGCCTACGATTCGGTGGCGGTGTTCAGTTCGATCGATGCTCACGGTCGCTACGCCTACGGCAATCAGCCGGGAATCGCGCAGTGGAATCTCGCGCGCCTGGCGGAGACGCTGCTTCCGTTGTTGCACAGCGACGAGCAGCAGGCGATCGAGGCGGCGACGACGGCGTTGGGCGTATTCGCGCAACGCTACCAACACCACTGGCTCGTGGGCATGCGGCGGAAGCTGGGTCTCTTCACTGAAGAAGCCGAAGACAGGGCCATCGGTGAATCACTGCTCGCTTGGATGCAGGAAACGAAAGCGGATTTCACGAACACCTTTGCGGACTTGGACGTCGCGGTGTCGCCGACCGATGCACGGCGGGGAGACGCGGCGTTCATGAACTGGCACGGCCAGTGGGTGGCGCGACTCGCGCGTCAACCGCAGTCGACCGGGGAGTCAGACACGCTGCGCCGTGCCCACAACCCAGTCGTCATTCCCCGCAATCACCTCGTCGAGGCGGCGTTGGCGGCTGCGGACAAGAACGATTTCAGCGTGATGGAGCGGTTACTCGCGGTGCTGGCCCGGCCCTATGATCATACCCAGGTCGCGCCCGCGTATCGCGCGGGTGCGCCCGCGGGCAGCGTCCCTTACCGCACGTTTTGCGGCACCTGAACAGTGGCGGGCCACTCCGCGCTCGCATTGCGGTCAGGGAGAAATTGAATGCGTTGATCGCGTTAGGCCCGCCCGACCTCATTATGAACTCTCTGATCAAAACGCTGCTTCCCTGGGTCGCCTTGTTGGCTACCGGCTTGTTTCCTGTGGCAGTCGCTGCGGCGGACGCGGGCAAACCGGTGGTCGACTCGGGCAAGCCCGCGCCCGCGTTCACGGTGACGGACGTCGCGGGAAAAACGCATTCACTTTCTGACTACCGCGGAAAAGTCGTGGTGTTGGAGTGGCTGAACCCGGCGTGTCCGTTTGTCGTGCGGCATTATCGCAGCGGGAACATGCCCGCGACGCAGGCACTGGCGGCGGCGGACGGCGCGGTCTGGCTCCAGGTGAACTCCACGGCGATGGGCGATCTCGACGCGGCGAAGACGCTGGAGTGGCAAAAGAAACAAGGCGTGGTCGCCACGGCGTATATCCGCGATCAGGACGGCAAGCTGGGTCGACTCTTCGGCGCGCAAACCACGCCTCACCTCTACGTGATCGCGAAGGACGGCACGCTCGCTTACCAGGGTGCGATCGACGATCAGCCCAGCGCGAGCTTGGCCAACACGACATCCGCCCACAATTACATCAAGGCCGCGCTGGCGGCCCTAAAAGCGGGGAAGCCAGTCGAGCCCGCGAGCACGGCGCCCTATGGCTGCGGCGTAAAATATGGCGCCGAGCATTAAGCGAGAATTGTGGTTTCGGCCGAGTATCACTTCGGGACGGGTGTAGGCTGGCAGCGAACGCGTGCAGGCGGCGGTGAACTCACTCCCGCGCCGGAGGTCTCTGGCGGGTATGTCGGAATCAACAGCGGATTGGCGGCAAATGGGGAAAGCAGTGCCGATACGGCGTCCCGGTTTGGGCGGCGAAGCTGCGCGCCGGCTGCAGCGGATCGACCGGCTGGCCTGGTTGCTGGACCGTTCCATTCCGCTCGGAAAGTGGCGGATCGGACTTGATCCGATCCTCGGCTTGCTGCCCGGCGCGGGTGACTGGATCGGCTCGGTGTTGTCTCTCTATGTGCTCTACGAGGGTGCCCGCTTGGGCGTGCGTGGCACGGTGCTGGCGCGCATGACGGCGAACATCCTGGTCGAAACCATCGTGGGCTCCGTGCCGCTGGTGGGCGATCTCTTCGATTTTGCGTGGCGCGCCAACACGCGGAACATGGCGTTGATTCATCAGCATTACCGGCCGGGAGCTGAGCCGCGTTCCCTTGGCTGGGTGTGGGCGGTGATCGGTGGCGCCGCGTTCGTGGTGCTCGCGCTTGCAGGGCTCCTCGCCTACGTCGTGGTGAAGGCGGTTATCGGGCTAGCGGGGTGATCTGGACTTCGGATTAGGTGGAAACATTTCGCGAGACTACGTCCGTGCTCGGGCGGGTGTAGGGGCGCAGACTTGCTGCGCCTTTCTGCGGGC
>JANPIT010000509.1:0-2964 GCA_031425115.1 Opitutaceae bacterium
CATCGCGACCCACTTGCCAGCGCCGCGCAGGCGGCGGAGGGCATCGCGGCGGCGCACAGCCTCGGGGTAGGAGCCCACGGAGCAGTTATTTATGAACACGCGGCCATTGACCTCGCCGACGTCAATCGCGCGCGGTTGTCCGCGGCCCAGCGCAGTGATGGCCTCGCGCCAATCGGCGGGCAGGCCGAGGTCGCGCGCGAAGTGGTTGAGCGTGCCGAGCGGCAGGACGCCGAGCGAAATCGGCGTATCGACGAGAATGCCCGCGGCGGTGCTAATCGTGCCGTCACCGCCACCGACGAAAATAGTCTCCGGTTGGTCGGCGACCGCGGTGCGGAGCGTGGCGGCAAGTTGCCCTGGCGGGCTCGGGCGCAACTCGGCCGCAATACCGGCGGCGGTTAGCGCCGCGAGGATCTCGGCCGGAGTGACAGCGCCCCGGTCACCGTTCAGGGAACCGGCGCCTTCGTTAAGGATGAGGATCGCGCGCATGCTGGAGAGCTGTGGACCGGCGGGCGCGCAGGTGGTTCGCGAGATGATTGAGGTGGAGCGGTTTGACCCAAGCCACTTTCGGCGGCGCGGCGCCGGCAAGGGGGGCGGTTGCGTTCAAACCAGCGGCTTGGGGTCAAGCCGCTCCACCTTCTTCTCACGGATTCGGCACGAACGTCAGGCGCAACTCCTGCAGGCGAGCGTCTTTTTCTGGAGTGAGCGTGAAGAAGACGTCGACGCGCCCGTGCTCACCGTTCAGCGGGAAGGTGCCGCGGAGCTGGTTTTCGGGCACGATCTCGCCGACGGATTTGATCGCGCCGGCTTTGGCCAGCGTTTCCTCCGCGAGTTTTTTCCATCCTTCGCGGGAGCGGTCGGGGAAGAAATTTTCCGCGACGATGTCGTCGGCCAGCGCCGGGTCCCAGGATTTGATGACTTCCGCCACCTGCTTCGTGCGCGTCACGAGAATCGCAGACGGCGGCTGCATGCGGCGCGGGAGCTTGGCGTCCTCAATTAGAATAGCGCTGGCCCGACCGACCGCGGTGCCGGTGCCCGCATAGGTCAGATTGGCGAACGCAATCACGCCGAAGCCGTGCTCGGGATAAAAGCGATAAATGCTGCCGAAGCCGGGCAGGCCACCGCTGTGGCCGACGCGGACGACTTGCTTGCTGTCGATCGTCCAGCCCAAGCCGTAGCCGTAGGAGCTGGTCGACGGCACGACCTCGCCAGCGCGGTTCTTCGCATTGGGCGTGAGGCCGGCGAACTCCGCCGGCTTCTGCATCTCACGCACCGAGGCGCGGCGGACGATGCCGTGGTCCGGATCGTTGCGGGCCGGCCAGGCGGCGAGATGAAAGCTCACGTAGTGCGCGAAGTCGGTCATGGTTGTGAGCAGCCCGCCCATCGCGCCGTAGGTGCCATCGTGGAGGAGCGGCTCGAGTTTCCACGTGCCGGCGTCTGGGCGATAACCGAGCGCGAGTTTGCCGGCGGGCACCTCTGAAAACTCCCACACCGTGTCCCTCATGCCGAGCGGGTGAAGGATCTCGCGGGTGATGTAGGTTTGATAGGGTTCGCCCGCGGCTTTCGCGATGATCTGGCCGAGGAGCGCGTAGGCTAGATTGCTGTATTCGAAGGTGATGCCCGGTGCATTCGCGAGCGCGACGCCGCCGGTGATGAATGCGGAGAGTTCCTTCACGCCCACGGCGAGCTGGCGGTCGCCCCACGGGTTGTCCTCGGGAAATCCGGGGGTCATCGTGAGTAGGTGGCGCACGGTGATCGCGGGTGAATCGGTGGTGAGCTTCGCGACGGCGCGGAACTCCGGGAGGAATTTCTCGACGGGATCGTGGAGCGAGAGTTTGCCCGCGTCGCGGAGCTGCATGATGGCGAGTGCGGTGAAACTTTTCGTCATCGAAGCGATCCGAAAACGCGTGTCGATGGCGGCGGGAATCTTGCGTTCGACGTCGGCAAAACCCGTCGCGCCGGTGTGAACGAGTTCACCGTCGAGGACGATGCCCCAGACGAAGCCGGGAAACTTACGCTCAGTGGCGGACGCGCGGAAGGCATCGTCGATCTGCGGCAGCACTGCCTCGATTCTCGCCCGACGAGCGGCGGGAGTCTCGGCGAATTGCGGTGCGGTGTAGGACTGGGCTGGGGCGGGCGCGGCGAAGGCGCTGCTCGTGGAGAGGAGGAACAGAAGGACGGGCGTCAGTTTCATGTGTTGAATTCCGGATCGCGGCGGCGGGTAGATAAGCGCGGGAGTATGGGCAGGCGGACCGCGCTCCCACAAAGGCTCGCATCGGGAGGTGTTGCCCGTTCCATCTCGGGTATGCAACGCGTTCTGCTGTGCCTGGCCTCGTGGTGGGTAATTTCGGGTTTCGCGTTTGGCGAGGAAACGGCCGCGAGCTCCGCGAAGGTGCGCGCGCTCAAAATCACGGTGCTCTCCACGATGCTGGCGGACGGCGGTGAATTGGGCGAGTGGGGCTTCGCGGCTCTGGTCGAGGCGGACGGACGTCGCATGCTTTTTGATACGGGAGCGAAGAGCGACGTGGTGCAGCGGAATCTTCAGACGCTGAAACTTGATCTCGCCGACGTGCGGGATGTGATCATCAGTCACTGGCACTGGGATCACATCGGTGGCTTCATGCCGCTGCGCAAGGAAGCGATGGCGAAAGAGCCGGCGGCGCTGGGGCGGACGCACGTGGGCGAGGGCTTTTTCGCTTCGCGGGTGGGCACGCCGCCAGGCGTGGAGCAGAACCAGATGATTCGGCTGCGCCCCGACTACGAGCAGGGCGGCGGGAAATTTCTCGTGCACGCGAAACCGGTCGAGTTGCAGCCGGGCGTGTGGCTCACGGGGCCGGTGCCGCGGAAGCATCCCGAGCGGAACTGGAGCGGTAGCACGCAGGTGAAGAGCGCGGCGGGGATGCGGGAGGATACGGTGGCGGAGGACATGGCGCTGGTCATCGATACGGAGCAGGGCCTCGTGATCGT
>JANPIT010000510.1:0-3023 GCA_031425115.1 Opitutaceae bacterium
GAGCACACGTTGAACGTCGGCGTAGGAAATCGTGCGGCCCAACTCGGCGCGCAGCGAGGTCACAGTCCCGACTTCGGCGGAAATGCCGCACGGCACGATGCCGCTGAAGTGGGCGAGTTGCGGATCCACATTGAGCGCGAAACCATGATAGGTCACCCAGCGCCGCACCGCGACGCCGATGGCCGCGATTTTACGGCGGCCGACCCAGATGCCCGTGAGGCCGTCGCGCCGCGTCGCGGTGAGACCGAGCGTGCCGAGCGTGCCGATCACGACCTCCTCGAGAAATCGGAGGTAGGCATGCAGGTCTTTGCGGGCCGCGAGCGACACGATGGGATATCCGACGAGCTGCCCAGGACCGTGGTAGGTGATGTCACCGCCGCGATTCGTTTTAACCACGGTTACGCCTTCGCGCGCGAGTTGTTCCTCGTTCCATACTAGATGGGCTTCGGCACCGCTGCGTAGTCCAAATGTAAATACAGGATCGTGCTCCGTGAAAACCAGCGTATCGGCGATTTCGCCGGCCAGCCGACTCGAGACGAGGGCCGTCTGTCGCTCGAACGCCACGCCATACTCCGTGCGTCCCCAATCGAGGACGGTGAGCGCGGGAGTGGCGGCGGCGGACATCGCGCCAACGTCGCCGAATCGTTGGCCGAGGCAATCCCGCGTTGCGCGGTTCGCTCGCAGGATGGGCGCAGCAAGTCTGCGCCCCTACAGTCCACTGCATCGTTATGGCTTAGGCGAAAGGCGTCCACGCGGCGCCGAACATCATCCAGCCCACCCCGACGAGTGCGGTGGCGCCGAGGACGACGCCGATGCGCAATTTTAAGCCGGGTGAACCCAGCAAGAGACCCATGCCGGTTTTTAGGAGCGTGTTGCTCACGGCGGCGAGGACGACGGCGCGGGTGGCGAGATCGGGCGTCGCTTGCCTGGTGCCGGGGTCGCCGGCCATCGAGAGAGAGATGGCGTCCATGTCGGTCAGCCCCGAGACGAAGCTCAACGGCAGCAGTCCCTGCGTCCAGCCCTCGGCGCGAATTGCTTTCACGGCAAAGGCGATGATCGAGTAAAGGGCGGCAAATTTTATCGCGGTCGACAGGCTGAGCGGATTGCCCAGGGGCGGTGTGTCGCCCTTGTGGTGCGGCGGATGGCGGCGCAGCCACACCCAGGCGGCGTATCCAATTCCTGGAACAGCCATGAGCGCAAACGGCACGATCAGCGACATCGCGAACTGCCGGTTGACGAGGCCCGTCGCGATCAGCACGCGTGGCAGCATCACGGTGCAGGCCGCGACGACCGCTAGAGCGTAGTGCTCGGACATGGCGGGCTCCTCGCGGCTGCGGCGGCTGAAGGCGAGGGTGCTGGCGGTGCTGGAGGCGAGACCGCCGAGCACGCCGGTGAGGAGAATGCCGGCGCGCGCACCGACCAACCGGATCGCCACATAGCCGGCGAAGGCGAGGCCGCAGATGAGCACGACCATGAGCCACGTCGAAAAGGGATTGAAGGCCGCGTAGGGGCCGATCGCGCGATTCGGCACCAGCGGTAGAACTACGCCGGAGATCGCGACAAACTGCAGGGTGGCGCGGATGTCTTTGTCGGTGATGGCGCGGGTCAGGTTGTGCAGCCGCTGTTTCATGCCCAGCAGCACCATCGTGGTCGCCGCGACGACGACGGCGGATTTCGTCTCCTCCCAAAAAACCAGCGCGCCGCAGAAAACGGTGAGCAGGGCGCCCGCGAATGACGTGCTGCCGGGGGTGGCATTGTCGTGGCGCGTGATGGCCTGCGCGACGAGGTGCGTGGCCACGAGTAGCAGCACCACCAGAAATGCGAACGGCACGTGCGCCTCGCTCGCAAACGCGCCGAGACAGCCCAGCACCGCCCAGAACGTATGGGTGCGCACGCCGGCGAAATCGCCCGGTTTGTCATCGGATTGTTCGCCCCATTGGCGGATGAGTCCGATGAGCGCCCCGAGGCCGGCGCTAACGACGATGAAGATCAGGAGATCAGGCATGGGGCGGGGAATCGACCGGGGTGACGCACAAAAGTATCGCGCGGTCCGGACTAAGAAAGCTGCCGCTGGCGCGTCTTCAAGGCAACCCCGCCCGCTCATGATCAATTGCGATAATGGCTTCATGGCTTCTCCCAAAGCGCGGATCGAGATCATCCCGCTGATCGACGTGATCTTTTTCCTGCTCGCGACCTTCGTGCTGTTCACGCTTTCGCTGCAGAAAATGAGATCGATCGACCTGACGCTGCCGGGCGGCGGCACCCACGGGAGCGAAGGCGACGCGACGGTGTTCATTCAGACCTCGGCCGATGGGACGTTTTATTGGAAGAAAGGCGCCGACGGACCTGCGGAGCTCATTTCTGCAGCGGAGATCGGTCCGCGCCTCGCGAATTACGCGCGCACGGTTCCGGTGCCGCGGGTGCTGATCCGCACGGATCGGAAGGCGAAGTTCGGCGCGGCGATCGTGGTGCTGGACGAAGTGCGCAAGGTGGGGATCAAGCAGGTCTCGATTGAAACGACGGCGGTGGCGACGGGCGGGTGAGTGGATGGGGCGGGTGCGCGATGAGGCGCGATGCGACTTATCTTTCTCTTTCTTCTTTCTCTTTCTCCTCCGAGCTCGGACCTGACGAAAGAGAAAGATAAAGAGGAAAGAGAAAGATGCGGAGCGGCGCGATTCCCCGGCATCGACAACCGCGGGGCACTCCGAAAGTCTGCGCCGCTCTCGCCCCCTCGCCCCCATGCTGTCGACTGCGTCTGCGCCGTTTCCACCGTCCTCCGAGCAGCCCACTCGCGTGCGCTACAAAGTCGTCGGGCTCATGATGGCGCTGGCGATGGTCACCTACCTCGACCGCGCCTGTATCGGAAAGCTGGCGCCGGATATCTCGCGCGATCTTTCGCTAAGCAAAGAGCAGATGAGCGTCGTGTTCAGCTCGTTTGCGTTGGCGTATGCGCTGTTTGAAGTGCCGACCGCGTGGTGGGCCGATCGGCAGGGCACGCGGGGAGTGCTGACCCGGATCGTGCT
>JANPIT010000511.1:0-14685 GCA_031425115.1 Opitutaceae bacterium
ACACGTGGGCCCCGCTCGGCTACGGCGCCGCGCCGAGTTCCAACGCCATGCTGCACGCCGGCGTGCTCAAGAAATTCGGTCTCTACGGTTTGATCCAAGTGGGCCTGCCGCTGCTCCCGGCCGGAGCGGCCCACTGGGCGGCGCCGCTCGCTTGGCTCGCCGTGATCGGCAACATCGTGATCGTCGGCTTGATCACGATCGCCCAGCGCGATCTGAAACAGATGATTGGATACAGCTCCGTCATGCACATGGGCTACGCTTTCCTCGGCATCGCGGCGGGTTCGACGGTGGGCGTCGGCGGCGTGGTGTTGATGATGGTCGCGCACGGCTTGTCCGTCGCGTTGCTGTTCCTGCTCGCGACGAGCGTGCACCACCGCACGCACACCTTTGCGCTGGATGAGATGGGCGGCCTGGCGCAGAAGACGCCGGTGCTCGCCGCGCTGTTTGTGGCGGCAACCTTCGCCAGCATTGGCCTGCCGGGCTTCGCCAACTTCTGGGGCGAGCTCACGATCTTCGTGGCGCTCTGGAAGTTTTCCCCCGTCATCACCGCGCTGGCGGTTGCCGGTGTCGTCATTTCGGCCATCTACGGGTTGCGTGCGGCGGCCGCCGTGTTCTTCGGACCGCCCACCGCCCGAATGGCGGAGATTGTGGCGAAGCATCCGCCCGTCGACTTGCGTTGGTCGGAAAAATTCCCGGCGCTGCTGCTCGTGGCCGTGCTGCTCTTCGTCGGCTTCTGGCCGAAATCAATGTCGACGCCCATCAACGATGCGCTGACGCCCATGAAACTACCTGAGCGCACGGTGAAAACCCACGTGGCAGGTGCCGGCTCTGTTCTCCCGCGATGAATCTCGAAGCCGTCAAACTCGCCGCCGCGGATAATATTTGGGGCGCCATTTTTCCCGAGCTGATGCTCGGCTGCATCGCGTTGTTCCTCCTCTTGCTCGAGACCGTGCTGCCGAAAAAGCATCACGCGCTCATTCCGGACGTCGCCACCGCGGGCCTCCTCGGCACCTTGTGCGGGCTGTTCATCCGCTGGCACGATGCCGTCGGGGAAATCACGTTCAACGGACTGCTCCACCATACGGAGTGGGGTCAGGTAATGCGCGCGTTTTTCCTGCTCGCGGCTTTGTTAGTGTGCCTTCTCGCGCGCGTGTCGCTCGCGAAGCAGGCGATGCCTCGCATCGAGTTCTACCACATCGTGCTGGTGGTGACGGCAGCGATGATGCTGTTGGCGCAGAGCAATCACTTCGTGATGCTGTTCGTGGCGCTCGAGACGCTGACGATCGGTCTCTATATTCTCGTGAGTTATTTCCGGACGAGCGCGGCCTCGCTCGAGGCGGGACTGAAATACCTCATCATGGGTGCACTGAGCTCGG
This sequence comes from Opitutaceae bacterium, assembly GCA_031425115.1. GTDB lineage: Bacteria > Verrucomicrobiota > Verrucomicrobiia > Opitutales > Opitutaceae > ER46. The sequence continues at coordinate 1,377 of JANPIT010000511.1, forward strand.
GGCTGTTGCTCTTCGGCATCGTGCTGCTCTACGGCGTGGCGGGAAATCCCGGGCTCGCCGGTCACACCGCGCAAGCGATGAACTACGGTGACCTCGGCCGCTTCCTGGCCGCGAACCCGCACAACTTCGTCGCCAGCCTCGGCATCGTCCTCGTGCTCTCGGGCATCGCGTTCAAGATCGGTGCGTTTCCGTTTCAGATCTGGGTGCCCGACGTCTATCAGGGCGCACCGACGCCCGTGACGGCGTTTCTCGCCGTAGCGTCCAAGGCCGCTGGATTCGCGGTGTTGCTTGGCCTGTGTGGCGCCGACGGTGCCTTTGCGTCCTATGACTGGCTGGTCACCCCTGTGCTTACGGCGATGGCTGCAGCCACCATTCTGTTCGGCAACATCGCCGCTCTGACCCAGCACAATGTGAAGCGGCTGATCGGTCTTTCCGGTGTATCGCACGCTGGCTTTCTCCTGCTCGGCGTGGTGGCAGCGCGGAGCACGCCGCTCGCGCTGGGTGCAGTTTATTTTTACCTCTTCTCCTACCTCATCGCTTCGTTCGCCGTGTTCGGTGTGATGGCGCATGTCGCGGGCCCCAATGATGCGGATCAAGAGCTCGATCACTACGCCGGTCTGGCGAAGGAAAGCCCGTTTCTCGCCGGCGTGTTGGCGATCGGACTCGGATCGCTCGCGGGGATTCCGCCGCTGGCCGGTTTCATGGGAAAACTCTTCGTCTTCATCGCAGCGTTCCAGTCCGGCGCACGCGCGCTGCTGGTGATCGCGGCCATCGGTGTCGTGATCTCGATCTACTATTACTTCGGCTGGATCAAGGCAGCCTTCTTTGAAACGTGGACTCCGTCGGCGGATACAGCGCCGGCCCGCCCGCCGCGCACTCGCGTCGGTTTCGGCACGGGCCTCGCCTTGGGCCTGCTCGCGCTGGCATCGGTTGGACTTGGGTTTTACCAAGGTCCGCTCGGGCACTGGCTGACGGCGCGGTGAGAGGTCGGGGACGGAGACATGACGCTCGGGTCTTTTTGAGGCGACGCCGCACGTGACCTCCGGCCAGAGTCTGATTGCGACCCGAGTCCGGCCTTGCGTCGCGATGCATCGCGGGCAGGTTGGAGCCGTCATGGAAACCGCCGTCAAAGTCTGGACCGACGAGGAGCTGATGGCTCTGCCGAAAGACGGTTACAAACGCGAGTTGCTCCAAAGTGAAATCATCATGAGCCCCGCCGGATCGGAACATGGAATGATATGCGTGCGCATCGCTTTCGCCCTGGAGGAGCACGTCCGTCGCCACAAGGCCGGTATGATCTTCGATTCCAGCACCGGCTTTCGCCTGACGCCCGACGACCTTCTGTCGCCCGATGCGGCCTTCGTCACGAAGGCCCGCCTGGTCGGGATGAAGCGTCCGCCCCGCGGATTTTTCGCCGGCGCACCGGACCTCATTGTCGAAGTGCTCTCGCCCTCGGATTCTCCTGCCGGCATCCACGGAAAACTGACACAGTATTTTGCGCATGGCTGCCACCTCGCCTGGGTCATCAACCCCGCCGAGCGGAACGCTCTCGTTTATCGCACGCCCGAAGCTGACCACCTGCTCCGCTTCACCGACACGCTCGACGGTGAGGGTGTGCTTCCTGGCTTCCGGCTGCCGCTGGCTGAGTTGTTTGCAGAGTTGTCGTTTGATTGAGCGCGCTGCTCCTCGCGCCTCTTTCAAAGGCAGCCGAGGACCAGCTCGATGCTTTTTTCTGCGCACTGATTGGACTCTGGCACGTGCAACATCGTGGCCGCCGCAGCGAAGTCGTCGGCGATCCGCAGACCGGCTTTGTCTTGATGCCGTGCGCCCTGTCGGTCGCGTAGTTGGTTTCCCGCTTTCCTTTCTTGCGCCTACCGCGCCTCTTTGCGGCCATCGCTTCTGCGCATGAGAATCACCGGTATCGCACTCGTCCCTCCGCCCACCGCGGCCGATCTCCCGAAGGTCACGCCTGAGCTTCTGGCTTCGGTGCTTGCGCGCTACTCGCGGAGCAACGAGGGCCTCGCCGCCATTCTCGCGAAGGTCGATCTCGCGAATCCCGACGCGTCGATCGATCGCATCCTGAAATTCGTCGACTACGGCCACGCCTCGATCGGTGGGCTCACGGGCGGTCTCGCGGTGGCGCTCGATGATGTGTCGATGTGGCTGGCGTATAAAATTTTCGAGATTGCGCAGATGGCCGACGGCCAGGAATCGAGCACGCGTTACATTACGATGGATGCGGCGAACGTTCCCGCCGCCGAAGAGTTGGGGATCCCCGCCGACCTCGCGCCGCAGTGGCGCGACGTGCTCGCGCGATCATTCGCGGCGTATCATGCCGAATACGCGCGGCTCGACGCGCTGGCGGTCGCAGAGCCGCAACGCGTGCGTTTACCCGCCGACGCCAAGCCAGCCGTCGCTACGCGCCTGCGCAAAAACTACGCGCTCGACCGCGCCCGCTATTTCATCCCGCTCGCCACCCGCACCAATCTCGGGCTCGTGCAGTCGTCGCGCATGTGGGCGACGACGGTGAAACAACTTGAGTCGCTGGCGCATCCCGAGGCCAAGGCAGCGGCGAAACTGATCCGCGACGAATTGTTGAAGCAGTCGCCGCGCTTGATGCGTCACAGCGGCGCAGAGAAATCCTACGAAGAGCAGGCCCGCCAGGAACTCGCCACCTCTCTCGCGCTGGGCCGCGAGCGCTTGTCGTCTGCGCCATTGGCCGATGAAGTCTGGGTCCATGTCGAGCGCTCGGCGCCGCCGTGGCTCCCCGTGAATCAGCCGATTGCCGAGGCCCTGCGCCATCGCGCCAATCGCTACGGCCAGCAAGGCACTGCGACGCGGCGGATGCGCGTGGGCTTCGCCTGGAACAACATGGCGCTCGCCGAGCTGCGCGATCTCAACCGCCACCGCACGGGCCACCGCTACACGCCGTTTATCCAGGCGGGTTTTTATCTTCCGCCTGAAATCGATCGCGGCGCGCACGCCACGCTCCTGGCCGATCAGCTCGCGTTGACACGCACGCTGCTCGAGCGCGGTTCGCCGGCCTATGTTTACTCGCTGCTGCTCGGCGCCCAGACGCCCTTCGAGCACAGCACGCACGCGGATAAATTTATCTACGAAGCGGAACTCCGCACGGGCATGGGCGCGCATTATCGCTACGCCGAACATCTCAGTGCGGTCTTGCGCGAGTTTTTGCGCCAAGTGCCTGAGGCCCGGGAGTGGGTGGTGGAAGGCACGGCGGAGCCGGAGTGATCGGGCGTGGCAGCGGACGGGAGACGGTGAACAGGGGACAGGGAGCGGGAGACAGCGGACGGGGAATATCCGGCAGGCGCCGCGCACTCCGTCACATGTCTCCATCACCGAATTAAAAGGGTTGCCGCAAAGTGGTGGCATCCGCTTGCTGCACGTGAGTTTTGCATGAAACGGTCCGGCCTCGTTTTCTTCGCCACGTCGGTTTTCTTCTGCGCGAGGGCGTGGGCAGCGGACGCGACGAGCCCGGTCGACGCCGCGCAGCGCAACACCCCTTACGCGCCGGGCACCACGGGAATTGCTCCGCCGAAAAAAGCTCCGGTCACGAATGAGGTTCTGCAGGAAAAACGCGTGGACAAGACGATGATCGACAAGCGCACGGCTCCGCTATCCGACCGGCGCGCTGCAGTCGAGATTCAGGAAGCGCGACCGAAAAACGTGAAGGAGAAGGACTCGCGTCGGCCCGAGACGGTGGATCAGCCAACGAGTGCGTTTAACCATCGCACCGCCGCCATCACTACGCGCGATGACACCACGAAACCGCCGACCGTCGCAAAATACCAGGATAGCCTGACCGCCGCGAGTGCCTCGAACATGGCCCGCTTTCCCGCGATGGATCGCGCAACCGGTGCGAAGATCAATCGCTTCGTCTTTCGCAAAAATCCCACCGAATCCAACGCTGCCACCGCAGGCGCCGCCGTCACTCGCGCCGGCGGCTCCCCGTTGCCGAAGTGAGTGCGTCGCCTCGCCGCTGATGAGCCGTTTCCGCGTCCTTCAGTTCAACATGCAGTTCGGGCAGATCTGGGATGAAACGTATCCAGATCGCGCACCGGTTCGGCTCGACGCGACGCTGGCTGAGATCCGTCAGCACGATGCGGACATCATTCTCCTTCAGGAAGTCGAGCAGGCGATGCCGGGCGGCGTGCAGTTTCAACCTCCGCCGAATTACACGCGGCTCCGGGAAGAGCTCGCCGGCTACGACAGTTATTTCAGTTATCCAAAGGCCGACCCGCGGGAACTGCCTTTCGGCATCGGGCTGGCCATATTTTCGCGAACACCACTGCGCGAGCAGACGCGCACGGAGCTGCCGTCGCCTCCGATCGAGTTCGATTTTTTCGGGAAGAAGATGACGCCGACCGATCGCCTGATGATCGGGGCCAAGACGACGGTGGGTGGCCGTGAGCTGCAGTTATTTAACACGCACCTGCTCGCGTTTTTCATGCTGGGTTCGAGCAGCACGACGAATCCGTTTCAGCGCAATCTGGTGGCCGAGCAGCTCATGGCGTCGAATGGTCCCACGCTCCTCGCGGGCGATTTTAACGTGAGCAAGCACAGCTCGCTCGTCGCCCAGTTTGCGCAGTGCGGGTATGCGACGGTGCAGGACAAAGAGATCACGTGGCGGCGCCGCGCGTTCGTCCTCGACCACATTTTTCACAACGCCTCGCTGCGGTGTATCAGTCACCGCGTGGTGCCGACGCCCGCCAGCGATCACCACGTGCTCGTCGGGGATTTCGAATTCGTCTGAGCGGAGCGCTGACGGCTGAGCGCTGACCGCTTGCGAAGCTTACTTCGCGCGACGCACGCGCTCTTTTTCTTCTTCGCGTTCTTCCTCGATCCGCGCGCGCTCGTTGGCGAGTTGCTGTTTGATCTTCTCGGCGTCCTCGAGTTTCTGCGCGGCGAAGGCCTCTTCGAGTTGCTTCTTCAGGAAGATTTCGCGCTCGGCCAGCTTGCCCTTGTAGACCCGATCGATCTCGGCGAGCCGCGCTTTCTTTTCCGGCGTGACAGGAGCGTTGGCGGACGGGTCGGACTTGGCCAGGCGTTCCATCGCGAGTTCGTAGGCGCTTTTCATGTGTGGAAAAAGGCTGGGTTGAATGTGGAAAGCAGGAAAGGAGTAAAACAGACGCAGTGCTCAGCCAAAGCTCACCCCAAACACGAGCACGAGGGCGACAATCGCAAACGGCGGCCACCAGCTGCCGCCGTGTTTTTGCCATCGGGCACTGTAGCCGACCAGCAGCGCGGCGAGCAGCGCGACCAACGCGGCCGTTCCGATCCACGCGTGACTGAAGCGCGCGGGGAGGAATGCGCCGGGCAGTTGCACGCTCAGCCGCACGAGCCACTCGATGAGCGCGAGCACGAGCGCCGCCGCGTGATTGCACAGCACGGCGCCGGCGCTGAATCCGACCAGCCCGCACAGCAGCGAGGCAAAGCCGGCGAGCGTCACGACCATCGCCGCGGGAATCAGGACCAGGTTGGCCGCGAGTGCGCCGGGCGTGAGCAGGCGGAAAAATTGCACGCCCGTCAGCAGGCTCACCAAGGTAGTCGCGACGCCGATGGCAACCGCTACCGCGACGGCGCGCCACGCAGCCTCGCTCCAGCGTTGCCACCAACGCCACGTTGGTTTCGGCAGATCGCGCCACGGTGTCCACCGCGCCAGCCACGCGTCGCCCAGCGGCAGACCGAGCACGAGGAGCGCGGTGACGATCCCGTAGCTCATGAGGAAGCTCGCGCTGAAAACTTGCAGCGGCGCGACGAGCACCACCGCGAGCGCGGAGGCTACGAGTGCCGCGAGCACATTGGCCGGCCGCTCGAAGACGAAGGCCGCTTGGAGAAACACGGCCATCGTGAACGCGCGCACGGCCGACGGCGATGCGCCGGTGATGTCGACAAAGAGCCACAAGAGCGCGGCGCCGATTGCGAGCCGCGCCCACGGCGGCAAGCGCAAGAGCAGCAACAGCGACTGCAATGCACCCGCGATCACGCCGATGTTGAGCCCGCTGATGGCGAACAAATGCATCGTGCCGCTTTGCATGAAGAGCGTGTGCTGCTCATCACTCAGCTCGTGAGTGGCGCCCAACATCATGGCGCGCAGCAAGCCGGCGAGCGCGGGGCGTTTCTCGGCAATGCCGAGTCCGAGGATCGCGTGGCAGCGCTCCGCGGCGCGCGCACAAAATTGATAATACCCGCGCGCCGGCCGCTCGGTCGCGAGCACGCGGCCGCGCGTAAGGCGGAAGTTGATACCGGCGCCCGCGAGGTAGCCGTCGAAGGTATCGGCGGATGGATCGCGCGGCAGCGTCACCAACACGCCCACCGCGGAGACGACCGCGCTGCGGATCGGCGCCGTTTCGCCCCGGCGGAGGTTGAGCGAAAAATACACGCGCTGGCCGGCGAGCTCACGCAGGTGCTCGTCCACGCGCACGACCGTTGCGAGGCCCGTGGCGCGGCGGGCGTCGCTAGGCGCGAACACGCGATCCACGCGCAGCCCGACCCGGGCCTCGCGCGGCGGGAGTTGATCCCAGGCCGGGAGCCGCACGCGATGCAGCGCATAACTCGCCGCGCCCGCCAATACCATCGCAACCACGAGCGACGGCGCCCACCAGCGCGGCGCGCGACTCGCCGCCAGTCCCGCCCCCACGGCGGCGAGTCCCGCGGCAGTGAGCATCACTCCCACCGGCGCCGCTAGCCCCATCTTGCCCAACGCGAGCCCGCCGATGAAGGGCAACACCAGCCACAACAGCGGCGCGCGGTGTCCGAGGCTGCGACTGAGCATGCCGCAGTTTGAGTGCGATGCGGCCATCGAATCGACGCTTTTTTCCGCAGGGCCGTGAGCCCGTCTGACACGCGCGGATCAGCAAACGTAGGCGCCATCGCCCTGGCCAAATCGACAAACTGCTTTTAATTGCCGGGATTTAGCGGAGATTAGCGGCCTTGATGTCAGCGCCCGATCAGCCCGATTTGTTTGCCGATGACTCGCCCCCGCCGGCGGCGGAGTGGCCTGCATCCGTCAAACCGTCGCACCAACCGCTCGCCGCGCGCATGCGGCCGCGCCGACTCAGCGAGGTCGTGGGCCAGGAGCACATTCTCAAATCCGGCAGTTTGTTGCCGCGGCTGGTGGCTCAAAACCGTTTCGGCTCACTTCTCTTTTATGGTCCGCCCGGCTGCGGTAAGACCAGCATCGCGGAGGCGATCGCGCGCGAGACCAGCAGCCGCTTTGTGCGCATCAACGCCGTCATGTCGAACGTCGCTGAGTTGCGGCAGATCCTCGCCACGGCGCGGATGCGGCCCGAGGCCGCGACGATTCTCTTCATCGACGAGCTGCACCGCTTCAACAAATCGCAGCAGGATCTGCTGCTGCCGGATGTCGAAGAGGGCACAGTGCGCCTGATCGGCGCGACGACGCACAACCCCGGATTCTACGTCAATCCGCCGCTGCTTTCACGCAGTCATCTCTTTCGCCTCGAGCCCCTCGCGGCGGGCGCCGTGGTGAGCGTGCTCAAGCAGGCGCTGACCGACGTCGAGCGTGGGCTCGGTGGCCGGAGCATTACCTCGGACGATAAGATTTTGTCCGACCTCGCAGTGTTATGCGATGGCGACATGCGCCGGGCGTTGAACTCACTCGAGGTGCTCGCGCTTGGATTGCCGGAAGGCGGCGCGATCACGGAGGTGGAGTTGGAGGTTTTTGCGCGCGAGCGGCGGATTCGCTACGACGCAGACGAGGACGAGCATTACGATACGATCTCGGCGTTCATCAAAAGCTGTCGCGGCAGTGATCCCGATGCGGCGATGTATTGGCTGGCGAAGATGCTCGCGGGCGGCGAAGACCCCCGCTTCATCGCACGCCGACTCGTGATTTTAGCGAGTGAAGACGTGGGCCTGGCCGACCCGCAGGCGCTGCCGCTGACGGTTGCGGCGCATCACGCGTGCGAGTTCATTGGCTTGCCCGAGGCGGAATACACGCTCGCGCATGCGACGCTCTACATCGCCACGACGCCGAAGAGTAATTCCGCCGCGCTCGCGCTCCGCGCTGCGCATGCTGCGATCAAGGAGCATCCGGTGCAGGCGATTCCGGCTCGGCTGCGCGACAAAGGTGGTCAGGCGAACAAGCGGATGGGGCAGGGCGTCGGCTACCAGTATGCTCACGATTTCCCGGAGAATATCTCGGGCGACGATCACCTCGAAAAGCCGCTCACGATCTACACGCCGAAAACCGCCGGCTGGGAGGCGAAGATTGCCGATCGCCTCGCGCGCTGGCGTGAATTGAAAGCGCGGATACAGGCGGAGCGGTAGGACGAGGGCTAGGACGCGTTTTGCCCCCGCGCCGTGCTGGACGTCGCCCGCCCTGAGCGAGGCTCGGCGGCTGCAGGCCGCGGCTTCCTAATTCAGCAGACTCAACGCCTCGCGATTGGAACGTGCGCCTTCGTCCACGCTCGCGGCACTGCATTTCAGGTCGCGGAGCAGGCCATTGCTGAGGCCGTAGATCCAACCGTGAACGGTGAGCGTCTGACCGCGCAGCCAGGCGTCGCGCACGATGGTGGTGCGGCACACGTTGGAGACTTGCTCGATGACGTTGAGCTCGCAAAGGCGATCGCAGCGCGCGGTGGGATCACTGCCGACGCACTCCAACTTTCGCTCGTGCTTGTGGCGCACGTCCTGCACGTGCTGGAGCCAGTTATCGGCCAGGCCGATGCGATCCCGATGCAGCGCGGCGTTGACGCCACTGCAGCCGTAGTGGCCGACGACGATGATGTGCTCGACCTTCAGCACCTCGACCGCGAATTCCATCACCGAGAGGCAGTTCAGGTCTGTGTGCACGACGACGTTGGCGATGTTGCGATGGACGAACATCTCGCCCGGGAGCAGGCCGACGATCTCGTTAGCCGGCACGCGGCTGTCCGCGCAGCCGATCCACAGGTAACGCGGGGATTGCTGCCGCGAGAGCTTGAGAAAAAAGTCCGGCGTCTTTTGCCGCACGGTGTCGGCCCAGGTTTGGTTGTTCTTAAAAAGCTGTTCGAGGGCGGCCATGTGGTGGGGTGGAGCGTTGCAATGCTCACGCGGGCGTCAAATGGAACTAAAAGCCGGGGCTCGCGCCGCAACCCGCTTGCCGCGCTCGTGCCATCGGCTATGTTCTTCTCATGAAGACCCCGGCTTGCCTGCTGCTCGCGCTCGCGTCGTGCGGAGTGATTTACGCCCAAACGACGACGACCCCGCCGGCTCCGGCGCAACCCCCGGTCGCGAACAAGGCCGCACCCGCCGTCAAGACCGCGCCGCCAGCGAAGACGACGCCCGCGGCCAGCGCGGCGAAGAAAAAAGAGGAGCCGCCCGCCAAGATCGAAGGGACCACCATCCCGCGCGGAAAAAAATTCCTCGGTATCCAGATCGTGAACGGGACGTTCAAGCTGTCCTTCTACGATGAAAAGAAAAAGCCCGTGACGGCCGATGCAGCCCGGGCGGTGTTGCGGTGGGATCCGAAATACAAAGTGGGCAAAGAGCGTCTCCTGCTCAGTCCGAGCGAGGATGGCAAGTCGCTCACGTCACCGAAAACCGTGCGGCCGCCCTACAATTTCAAACTCTTCATCACGCTCTTGAATGACGCCACGGACGCGGAGGAGCCGGTGGGCGAGACCTTCGTGATCGATTTTCAAGCCTGAGGGACGGACTGATTGGAGCCGCGGCGCCCTCGCCGCGGAAGGAAAAACGCGACGCGGGCGTCGCGTCCCCATTTTTCCTGGGACGATGTGGGTCGCGATCGGGGATGTCCTCCCTCGTTGACACCTATCGCGGTGCGCGAGACGGTGCGCGTTCGTAATTTGTCATGAGCGCTTCCGTCCTCCCGCCGTTTGACCCTGTCGAGTCCGCGATCGCGGAGATTGCCGCGGGCCGGCTCATCATCGTGGCGGACGACGAGAATCGCGAGAACGAGGGCGACCTGATCATGGCGGCGTCGAAGGTGACGCCTGAGACTGTGAATATGATGATCCGCTACGGCAGCGGCATCGTGTGCGTTCCCACGGTGGATCATCAGCTCCGGCGTTTCGGCCTCGGCCCGATGGTGGCGAGCAACCGGGAATCGCATCGCACGGATTTCACCGTGAGCGTCGATGCAGCTGAAGGGATCACGACGGGAATCAGCGCCTACGACCGGACGCGGACGATTCAGCTCTTGGCGGATCCGGCGACGCGGCCGGAACAATTGGTCCAGCCGGGCCATGTATTTCCACTGCGCGCGCGGCCGGGCGGTGTGCTCGAGCGCGCTGGCCACACGGAGGCGGCGGTCGATCTCGCAACGCTGGCGGGGCTCTCCCCGATCGGCGTGTTGTGTGAGCTGGTGAACGACGACGGCACCGTGCAACGGCTGCCGCAGCTCGTGGAGTTCAAACAGAAGTTTGGGCTGAAGATGATTTCGATCGCGGCGCTGATCGAGTATCGGGCGCGACGCGATCAACTGGTGGAGCTCGTGACGGCTCAGCCGTTGGAGACGGAGTTCGGTGCGTTCACGGTGCACGTGTTTCGCAGTCGACTTGATGGCCGGCACCATCTGGCGCTCTCGATGGGCACGCTCGGGCCGGATGCGACGCTCGTGCGGGTCCACAGCGAAAATCTCCTCACGGATCTTTTTCGCGCGAAGGGGATGATCGGGCACCAGATGTTGACGGGCTCACTCGCGGCCGTGGCGAAAGCCGGTCGCGGCGTGGTGCTTTACATGCAGCCCGCAAATAGCGCCGACACCCTGGTGCGGTGCTTGCAGGCGAAACCGGGTGACACGCCGTCGCCGATGGGCTTCCGCGATTACGGGATCGGCGCGCAAATTTTGGCGGCGCTGGGGCTGAAGAAAATCCGACTGCTCTCGAACGGCACGCGCAAGGTAGTGGGCCTCGATGGCTACGGCCTCGAGATCGTCGAGCAGTTGCCGGTGTGAAAAAGGAGAAGTAGAAAACCAGGAAGCCACGAACAAGGCAGGTAGGGAAAATCTGGAACTCAGGAAATCAGGAAGCGGCAGCGGAGGCAGGCTATCTTCAGGCGATCGAGTTTTTTTATGAGTTCATGATTTCCAGATTCGTTTGCTCACCGAGGCCTTAAGTTTCCGGCGCCGAGTTTCTGGTTGCGGTGGGCGAGTTTGGTCGAGGGAATAGACCCTCCATGAGTTTGGACTCGCCACAATCACGCGCCGTCAATGGTGCCGCATTCCGTATCGGGATCGCGGCGGCGCGTTTCAATGGCGCGTTGGTGGATGGATTGTTGAGCCGCGTCGTCGCGAATTTGCAGGCGAGCGGCGTGAAGGCGGCGAATATCTCGGTCGTGCGCGTGCCTGGCTCGCACGAAGTGCCGTGGGCGGCCCAGCAGCTCGCGCGCGATGGTCGCAACGCCTGCGTGATCGGGCTGGGCGTATTGATTGCCGGCGACACGAATCACCACGAGCTGGTAGGCGAGAGTGTCTCGCATGCGTTGCAACGGGTCGCGCTCGATACGCGCGTGCCGGTGATCAACGGAGTGATCGTGGTGAACTCGCTGGCGCAGGCCAAGGCGCGTTGCGTGGGGCGAATCAATCGCGGGGCCGAGTTTGCGGCCGCGGCGCTTGAGATGTCCGCGCTTCGGGAGAAATTTTCGCGATGAGCAAAGCTCTGTTTGTCCAGCGGCGCGACGGTCGGGTGGCCGCGCTCCAATTCCTCTATGCGTGGTCGCTCAACGCGCCCAAGAATCTTACGGACGACCTGCTGGTCTTCTTCGAGGAGTGCGAGCATCCGCGCGAGCACTACGCGTTTGGCGAGGAGATCATCCACGGCGTGATCGAACACTGCGCGGAGATCGATGCGCAAATCAAGGGGCTGGCGCACAATTGGGATTTTGAGCGCATCGCGAAAATCGATCTGGCGATCCTGCGCGTGGCGATCTTCGAGATGATGTTCCGCAAGGACATCCCGCCGGTCGTTTCCATCAACGAGGCGATCGACCTGTCGAAGGAGTTTTCGAATGCCGACTCGAAACGCTTCATCAACGGCATCCTAGACCGCCTGAAGAGCCAGCTAGGGCGGGATGCGCGTAAGGCCGAATAACTAATCTGGAACTCAGGAAATCAGGAATGGCCGAGCTGAAGCACAAAGATATGAGCGGCCGGGTGATCGAAGCGGCCATTAAGGTCCATCGGGCGCTCGGACCGGGCTTTGTCGAATCGGTTTATGAGAACGCGCTTTGCGTGGAGTTGGAATTACGCGGCATTCATTTCGAGCGGCAAAAAGTGGTGTTCCTCACCTACGAAAATGTGCGCGTGGGAGAACACCGCTTGGATCTGTTGATCGAGGGACATCTCCTGGTCGAACTGAAGGCCGTCAAAGCTTTGGAAGATATATTCTTCGCGATCGGGCGGTCACAAATGAAGGCCGCAGAAATCGAAGACGGCATTATTCTGAATTTCGCCGCAATGCCGCTGACGATAAAGCGGATTGGCCGGGAGCGGTTTGATTCCTGATTTCCTGAGTTCCAGATTGATGGCACATGTTTGGTCTTTTCAAAAAATTCAAAGACGGCCTCGCCAAGACGGTGTCGGCGATCAGCGCGAAGACGCGGGGGCTCTTTGGCGGGCGGAAGATCGATGCGGCGTCGATTGATGAGCTCGAAGAAGCGCTCTACACGGCGGACTTCGGCGTCGAGACGACCAACGAGATTCTCGCCGAGATCAAGAAGGCCTACGGCAACGACAAGGAACTTCAGGGTCGGCAAGCTGCGGAGATCGGCGCGGCGGTTCTGAAACGCGTGCTCGCGGGCGCCGAGGGCGTGCTCGATCTAAAATCGAAACCCGCAAACCCGGTGGTGATCGCGTTGATCGGTGTCAATGGCTCGGGCAAGACGACGACCTCGGCCAAGCTGGCGTGGAAACTCAAGGAAGAGGGCCGCACGGTGACACTCGCGGCGTGTGATACGTTTCGCGCGGCGGCGGTGGAACAGTTGAAGACGTGGGCGACGCGGCTCGATCTCGACATCGTAGCGAGTCACACCGGCGCGGATTCCGCCGCGGTGGCGTTCGATGCGTGGCAGGCGGCGAAGTCGCGCGGGAAGGATTTCCTTATCGTCGACACGGCGGGCCGCCTGCACACGAAGAGTAATTTGATGGAGGAACTCGCGAAGATCCGGCGGGTGCTGCAAAAGAACGACCCCACCGCGCCACAGCACCGCTGGCTGGTCGTAGATGGCTCACTCGGCAGCAACTCGATCGAGCAAGCGCGCGTGTTTCACCAGAGTTTCGGGCTTACCGGTCTGGTCGTGACCAAACTCGACGGCACGAGCCGCG
>JANPIT010000512.1:0-3040 GCA_031425115.1 Opitutaceae bacterium
CCCGGAGCTGCTGCACAGGTTTCAAATTGGGCACGCCGACGAAGACGGTGCGGCCGTCCTTCGAGAGATAGGCACTGCTCGGGACGAGCGAATCCTGGCCCGGGGTGCCGTCGGCCTTGTATTAGGCGAGCCATACTTGTGGGTGCGCTGGTAGCCCCACGATTGCAGTGAGTAGCTGGCGGGATCGGTGGCCTTCTTTGGATCGAGGGCGACATCGAAGCGCAGCAACACTCCCTGGTCCATCGGCACAATCTCGCGCGGGAGCGTGACGGGAGCGCCCGTATAACGCACGCGGCCAATGCCCGCGCCGGTATCGAGAATATTGCCCCAGCCGAGCACCTGAAAGCCGGCGAGGTAGAACTGGCCGTCGGCGGGATTCACGGAGCCATTGAGCGGCGTGAACTCGAAGGCGCGCGTGATGCTGACCACGGCGGCTTGGAGGCGTTTGGTGCGCTCGTTGAGCAGCACGCGAAATACTTCGGGCTTGTTGAAGCCGATGTGGACGAGGCCGTCGGTGAGCGGACCCATCTTCGCGCCGAAAAGCCACGCCTGCGAGATGGCCGAGGTGTTGACCGGATGCGGCAGCCAGGTGAGCGGATCGGCGATCGGCGCGGGGTATTCCTCCTTCGGGCGGAAGGGCCCGAGGAATCCGTAGAATTGTTTGTCGCGAACGACGTGCAGCGGAGTCGACGGGATGTATTGGCCCTGCTGATCGCTGGACGTGACGAGCCCGGTGCGGACGTTCACGCCGATGTTCGGCTGACGGAAGCCATAGCCGAGGACCGTGGATTTTTTTCCGTCGGCCGAGATGCGGAGCACGGTGCCGTTGTGCTTTCCCTCGTAGGTCGCCTGCTGGCCGCCCTTCGCGATGACGAACTCTCCGTCGGGCGCGAGGCGGACCTGCGAGGGAAACTCACGCATGTCGGCGGTCTGCGCGAAGGCATTGGAGAACAACTCGTGCACATCGGCCTCGCCGTCGTTGTTGGTATCGCGCAGACGCCAGATGCCGTTTTTGTCGAACGCGTAGATCTGCTCGTCCCGGATCGCGACCGTCATGGGTTCATGGAGACCGGAGGCAAAGCGGCGCCAGCGGGGCTTGCCCGCGGCATCGCCGACTCCGCGCGCGAGCCACACGTCGCCATCGAGGGTGACGACCACGGCGGTGCCATCGCGGAGAAATTGAATGTCGGAGGGACGGAACGCGCGGCGCCAGGGATTATCCACGGGGAGCGCAAAGTGATCGACGACGTAGGCGTCCTTGGCGGTGGAAAGGCGGACGTCCGTGGCGATCTCCTGCGGCCAGCGCGGCGCGGCGGTTGCGGTCGGCATCGCGCGAGCTTTGAAAGAGGCCGGCGTGCCGCCGCTGCTGAAGGCGAGGGCAAACACCCGCGGCTGATTGTGCGCCGTGAGGCGGGCGACCCATACGCCGTTTTCCTCGACGAGCGTGACGCTTGCGGAGGCGGAATTTTCCGTGCCGAGCGAAATCGTGGTGTTCGCGGTTTTGGACCCGAGCATGAGGCGCAGGGGCTTGCTCGAAGGCTCCACCGCAAAGTGCCGTTCGATGACGGGTTGGCCGTTCTGTTCGGAAGCGGTGTTGAATTCGCGCACGGCGGTGCCACCCACCGTGTAGTCGAGCACCGCACCTTCCTGCGTGAGCCGGATCGCGTTGAAGCGGCCCATGGATTCCGCAATCGGCCCGCGGCCAATTTCCTCCGGACTCGGAGCCGGTTCGCGCGGATCATCGAGGGAGATTTGCTCGCCCACTTGCCAGCCGGGATAAATGCCGTTCGCGAGCCAGAGCTTTCCGTCCGGCACTGGGAGGCCGACTTGGCCGCCGGGCGTCTTCTTGCTCAAGTCATGATATGAACCGGGGGCTAACGCGGTCGGCGTCACGCCGCGCCCGCGCCAAATGGCCGAGATGCGCAGGAGATCCGGATCGAAGCAGGCCCAGCAGTCGCGGCCTAAATTGAGGATGATGCCGCGCGGGGTGAGATTGTTGGAGGGCAGGCCGGGAGCGGCTTTGCGCGCGTCGACTACCGACGAGAAAAATGGAAAGTCCGGCTCGACCCAGTCGGCGAGGGGTGAGGTTGCGGCGGGCGCGGTGCGCTTGGCCTTGGTCGCCTGGGGCGCGGCTTTGGGCTCGGCGGCAGACAGCGGGAAGCCGACGGCTCCGGCCGTAAACACCAACGCAACGCGGAGGATGCGAACGGAAAAGGGGGAGAGCGGGATCATGGAAACGGATACGGGGAGACGCACGAGAGGGGAAAGAGAAACGTTGGCCGGCTTCCGCGAGGTTGTCCACCGGTCGGTGCGGAGAGCTTCGTTTGGCGGTAGGCAACGAATTGAACGACGAACGCGCGCCCGTTTGGTTTCCTTCGTTGCGTTCTGTCGGCGTCGCCTAAAAAGAGACGGCATGAAACCCCTCTTGCTGGCGGTAGTGGCGTTATTTTTATGGCTGGGCCGCGCGGTCGCGGCGGAATCCCGCCCGAACATCCTCTGGTTCGTCGTCGACGACATGTCCGCCAACATCTCCTGCTACGGGGAGAAACTGATCCAGACGCCGAACGTCGACCGGCTCGCGCGCGAGGGCACGCGGTTCAGCCGGGCCTTCACGACGGCGCCGGTCTGCTCGCCGTGTCGCTCGGCCTTCATCACGGGCATGTATCAGACCACCATCGGCGCACATCAGCACCGCAGCGGCCGTGGCACCGAGCGTATCGTGCTTCCGACGGGAGTGGAACCGGTGCCGGCGATCTTTCAGCGTGCGGGCTATTTCACCTGCATTGGCACCGGCCTGCCGGACGTCGCGCGCAACGGAAAGGCGAAAAACGCGAAAAAGAAAGCCGCGGCCACCGAGGATCCGGAAGGCGCGTCACGCGGGTTGGGCAAGACGGACTACAATTTCGATTGGGATAACAAGATTTACGACGCCAACGACTGGTCGGGCCGGAAGGCGGGTCAGCCGTTTTTCATGCAGGTGCAACTCGCGGGTGGAAAACTGCGCGGCGGCACCGATGCCGGGGCGCAGGCGCTGGCCGAG
>JANPIT010000513.1:0-7577 GCA_031425115.1 Opitutaceae bacterium
CGCCCTACATCAACATGCAGAAATTCGTGACGGGCCCCACCGCCATGACCCGCCACGAAACCGTCGGCCAAGGGTGGACGCTGGCGATCAAGGGCACGTATTGAGCCGGTTGATTGAAGGTGGAGCGGCTTGACCCCAAGCCGCTTCGTTCAAACACCCTTTCCGATGCGAAAGTCGCTGAACGTTTGAAAACCATACCCGCGAAAGCGCGTTGGGGACAACGCACTCCACCCCACTAACCATGCAACGCCGCACTTTCCTGAAACGCGCCGGGCTGCTTGTCCCCGCGTCTCTCGCGCTACCCTCCCTCGCGCGCGCCCAATCCGCCGCCACACCCGCAACCGCAGCCGCGAACAAAACTCCGCCCCGCGAACTCGCAGCCGACCTCGTGATCATCGGCGGCGGCACCGGCGGTTGCGCCGCGGCCCTCGCCGCGGCCCGCCACGGCTTGCGCGTCATCATGACGGAAGAGACCGATTGGATCGGTGGCCAGCTCACGTCGCAAGCTGTCCCGCCCGACGAGAACACACAGATCGAGACGGGCGGCGCGCCGGCCAGCTACCGGGAGTTTCGGCAAAAGGTGCGCGACTACTACGGCCGCAATTTTCCGCTCACCGCCGCCGCGCGCGCGAATCCGCTGCTGAATCCCGGCAACGGCTCCGTTTCCAAATTGTGCCACGAGCCACGGGTCGCCCTCGCCGTGCTCGAGGAAATGCTCGCCCCCTTCGTCGCAGGCGGCCGTGTGCAGATTCTATTGCGGCACACCGCCACCGCCGCGGCGACCCAAGGCGATCGCGTCGAGACCGTGACCGTGCGCAGCTCCGAGAGTGGCCGCGAGCTCGTGCTGCACGCCCCCATGTTCGTCGATGCGACCGAACTCGGCGACTTGCTGCCGATGACGCGGACGGAATATGTGACGGGCGCCGAGGCGCAGAGCGACACCGGCGAACCGCACGCCAGCGCCAAGGCGAATCCGCGGAACATGCAGGCCTTCACCTGCTGTTTAGCGGCCGACTACATCGCGGGTGAAGATCACGTGATGGACCGGCCCCGCGACTATGCCTTCTGGCGCGACCACGTGCCGCCGCTCACGCCGCCGTGGTCCGGCAAGCTGCTTAGCCTTTACTACTCGCAGCCGAAGACACTCCAGCCCTTCGCGATGGGCTTCGATCCCGAGAAGGGCACCGGCCTCTTCAAATACCGCCGGTTGATCGACCGCACGAACTTCGCGCCGGGCACCTACGCGGGCGACATCACCCTCATCAACTGGCCGCAGAACGATTACATGCTCGGCAATGTGATTGACGTGCCCGCAGAGGAAGCTGCTCGCCACGTCGCGAGCGCGAAACAACTCAGCCTTTCGCTGCTCTACTGGTTGCAGACGGAATGTCCGCGCCCCGACGGCGGCACCGGCTGGAAAGGCCTGCGGCTGCGCCCCGACATCGTCGGCACCGAGGATGGCCTCGCAAAGTATCCCTACATCCGCGAGAGCCGCCGGATTAAAGCGGAGTTCACGGTGACTGAGCTGCACGTCGGCACCGACGCCCGCATCAAAGCAACCGGCGACACCGCCGCGACCGTGAAGTCCGAGACGTTTCCCGATTCAGTCGGGATCGGTTATTATCACATCGACCTGCACCCGAGCAGCGGCGGCGACAACTACATCGATTTCGGGTCGCGCCCGTTTCAAATTCCTCTCGGTGCGCTGCTGCCGCGCCGTCTGGAGAATCTCATTCCCGCCTGCAAAAACATCGGCACCACGCACGTGACCAACGGCTGCTACCGCCTGCACCCCGTCGAATGGAGCATTGGCGAAGCCGTCGGCGCGCTGGCCGCGTTCTGTCGCACCAAAAAAGTCACGCCCCGCGCCGTGCGCGCCACCGCGGCATTGCTCGCGGATTTCCAGCGCAAGCTCACCGCTGGCGGTGTCCCGCTGGCGTGGGAGTAGGCTTTTTCATTCGCAACGGAAGCCGGGTTCACCCCGGAGACCGCAGTTGAAATGTGGAGGTCGCGGAGAGCGCGGAGGCGAAACCACATTTACGCATCGTCGGACGAGTCACTCCG
Organism: Opitutaceae bacterium; assembly: GCA_031425115.1. Lineage (GTDB taxonomy): Bacteria > Verrucomicrobiota > Verrucomicrobiia > Opitutales > Opitutaceae > ER46. The sequence continues at coordinate 2,065 of JANPIT010000513.1, forward strand.
CCGATGCCCTGCACATTGAGCTTTATCCCGTGCTCCCTTCGCGACCTCCGCGTTCTCCGCGTTTCAACCTCCGCTTTCAGGCTCACACGTCGCAAATCCGCACACCCTGCGCGAGCGACGCCACCTTGTCCCGCGTCGGAATGAACTCCTGCCCGACAAAGCCCGTGTAACCCACCTCGAGCAACGCCCGCATCAACGGCGGGTAATTGATCTCCTGCGTATCATCGATCTCGTTACGCCCGGGGACGCCCGCCGTGTGCACGTGGCCGATGAACGGGTGGTGCTGCTTGATGCGGGTGAGCACATCACCGTGCATGATCTGCACGTGGTAGATGTCGAAGAGCACCTTCATCCGCTCCGAGCCGATGCGACGGCAGATTTCCACCGAGCGCTCGATGTCGTCGCAGAAATAATCGGGATGCCCTTTCATGTTCGTCGCCACCCGCGAATTCAGCATCTCGAGGCAAAGCGTGACTTTCTTTTCCTCCGCGTAGCCGAGGATCTTCTTCAACCCGTCGACCATATTCTTCATTACGACTTCATCGCTCATACCCTAGCGGAATCCTGAAAACGTAATCACGCGCTCGACGCCCATCGCCGCGCACTCGTCGATTCGTTTGCGCAGCGTCGCGACACATTCGTCGTGCTCCGCGAGATTGGCGAAGCCCTTGGCGAAACCGTGGCTGCTGGCGATCGCCGGCGTCAGCCCGAGTTGCTTCAGCTCCGGCCAGAACTTTGGATCGCAAAGCTCGACTGATTTCAAATCCATCGCCGCGGCGTGACGCGCCAGTTCCGGCACCGGCATGGGATTGAAGCACCACGGCACGACGGACTGGCGGATCCGGCCACTCTTCACGCGAAACGTGCCTCCCGCCTTTTCCTGCGCGGTCGCTTCGGCACCCAGCACCGCCGCAACCGCCAAGGTCTTGAGTGCCGAACGCCGGGTAAAAGTCGGTGTAGTCATGGGGAGAATTTCGGCCCGCAACGCCGCCGCGTCGAGCCCAAGCTTGGTATTGCAGGGCCGACGCATGTCGCCGTAGTGGCGGCTCGTCGCCGAGCCTGCACGCAACGGACGTGATATCCACCAGGGCCGCCGGCGAGCAGCCGCCCAACGGCAGTCGGCAAACCACGAAACGGACCTCCTCCGGTGGTCCGCACCATTCGAGGCCCCGGTCGGAAAGGCCCTGCGTGCGTTTCTCTGTCGCGATCGAGACACAGAAACGCACCGTCGCCTGCCAGCACGGCCACCTCTGACGGGGCTTCTTTCCTCGCTGTGACACTCGATGCTCTCGCCGAAGATGAATTCCATGCGTTTCCTTGTCGCGATCGAGACAGAGAAACGCACGGCGCTCGACCGCGGAGTAGCCGACCATCGGGAGATGCGTCCACTTGCGACTCTCGTAGCCTTTGCGCGTGCAACTCGCCCCGCCCGGCGCAATTCTCTCCCGGCCCCATGAAGCGCCGGCTCCACCTGATCTTGCTTGCGCTCGCGATTTTGCCCGCGGTCTGCCCCGCCGCCGACCGTCCGACGCTCCTTGACTGGTCCGACTGGGAAAAATACCGCGCGACCGTCCAGCATCCCAGCGGCGCCTTCAAGCCCGCCGATGTCGCGCGGGCGCGGGAAAATCTCGCCCGCTACCCGTGGGCCCGGGCCTATGCGGCCAGCCTCGAGCGAACTGCGCGCGCCGCCGTCAGCAAACTCACCCCGGACTACCTGGCGGCGATGATCTCCGAAACGACGCCCGGCGATCCGAAGTTCACGCCCTGCCCGGCGTGTCGCGCCCAGGGCAAACCGGTCCATCCGCACGGCCTCTGGACCTGGCGCGAATCGTCGCCCGAACAACTCACCTGCGACGTCTGCCAGACCACGTATCCGCACACCGACTACCCCGAGTCCGTCGTCCTCCGCACCACGTGGGGCAAACCGCAGACGCTCACCTACGCCGGCGGCGAGCCATTCGTGATTTTCAGTTACAAGACGGGCCGCCCCAGTTTCTCCGCCAACATCCGCGCGCGCAAAGTCGCCCACCTGGCCGGCGTCGCGCGCACGATGGCCGAAGCCTACCTGCTGTCCGGTAAAACCGAATACGCCCGCGGCGTCCGCGCCATCCTGCTCCGTTTCGCCCAATGCTACCCCGGATGGCTCGTCCACACCGGCTACGGCGAATATGCCGACCTGCACCCGCACGTCGCGGCGGCGCGAATCAACGACCTGCCCTCGCCCGAACTCTGTCCGCCGCCCAACCTGCCCGACCGCAAGCTGCATACCGGCTACTGGAGCGCCGGCCGCGCAGGCGGCGTCGGCCAGGAGTCGGGCTTCGTGCGCCGCATGGTCGAGGCCTACGACTTCACCTGCACCGCCCTCGACGCGCAGGGTGCGCCGCTCTACTCCGACACCGAGCGCCGGACGATCGAGCGCGACCTGCTGCTCGAGGCCACCGTGCTCCTCGTCAGCGACAAAGCCATCAACAACAAATCCGTCGGCAACCGCACCGCCGCCGCCCTCGTCGGCCTCTGCGTCGGCCATCCGGGCCTGGTGCGTTTCGGCTGGGATGGTTTTCAACAAACGATCGACGGCTGGTTCCTCCCCGACGGCACGACTTCCGAGTCGCCCGCCTACGCCACCATGACGCTGGGCAACATCTGGGATCTGCCCCAGGCCTTGCGCGGCTACTCGGAACCCGCCGACCACCGTGGCGCCGACGGCCAGCGCCGCACCGCTGTCGACCTGTATCACGGCACCGCTTACGAGAAAATCTGGGCCAACTGTTTCCGCGGCCTGCAGGGCGATCTCACGTATCCCCCGTTTGCCGATTCCTACCGCCACTCCGGACTCGGCGCGAATTTCGTCGAGCTGATGGTCGCCAATTATCCCGAGCGCCCCGAATACCTCGCGCTCCTCAAAGAAACCGCCGGCCCCGACCTCGCCCGCGCCCACGCGCCGCTTGCGCTTTATTATCGCGAGCCGGGCCTCGAGCAAAAAACCGCGCCCCCACTCACTTTCCCGGACTGGTGTGCGCCCGATCTGCGTATTGGACATTTGAGGACAGGAGTGGACGGCCGCGAAAGCCTGCTGCTGCTCAGCGCCAGCCACTGGGGCAGTCATCATCATCAGGACAGCCTCAACCTAACCTACTGGAAGAACGGCCACGAGGTCCTCTCCGATCTCGGCTACCTCTGGGATCACCCGCAGAAGCAACAAACGTCGCGCACTCTCGCGCACAACACGGTGCTTATCGACGGCAAGGATCAGCTGACCAAAGAGCGCGGCGGCGAGGTGCGTTTCTTTCGTTCCACCGAGCACGTAAAGGTAATGGAGGCGTCTTCGCAGGCCTACGCCGGCGCGACACTCTACCGGCGCACCTCGGCGATCATCGATCACGGCCAGGGGCGAAACTACGTCGTCGATTGTTTCCGCGTCGCCGGAGGCCAGACGCAGGATTTCGTCTACCACGCGACGCACGCCACCGTGACCGTGGCGGGCGCGACCACTGCTGCGACCACGGATAAATTCTACGATCTGCGTGGCGTGCGCGCCGTCGCCTCGCCCGGCGTCTGGCGCGCCACCTGGCCAGCCGACCCGGCCCTCACTGCCGTGGCGTGGAACGTGAGTCAGCCCGGCGAGCGCGCCTTCATCGGCGACGGTTGGGGCCAGCGTGATTGGAAGAACTCCGATGTCGGCGCGACCCTGCCCTACATTGTCCGCCGCACCGAGGGCCCGGGCGTGAAAACTTTTTTCACGGTATTCGAGGCACACGCCGGCAACGAGCCGTTCGTGCGCAACGTCACGCTCCGCGATGATGGCGCGCTCGTGATCGAGACGACGCTTGGCACCGAGACCGTGACCTCCCAGCTCGGCGTCGGCGCGTCGGCTCCCTCGCGCTTCACGGTCAGCTCCACCCAACGCGGCCAGCCCGCCCGGGAGTTCAGCGAACCACCGCGGTAGCGTTCACCCCTTTTCCTTCGCATCGCCCCGGTATGGGCGCTCGAAGGATTGCCAACGCCATCGACGGTAACCACAAGGTTACCACACCCCTTTTCACCATGAGCCTCTCCCCGCGCCCGAATCGCCGCACCTTCCTCAAAACGCTCGGAGCCGCCGGCCTCGCCGCGCCGTTCTTCGCCCGCAATCTCCACGCGCAAGCTCCCAGCCGCGTGCTGCGGCACGCCAGCTTCGGCGCGGCGGGCATGGCCGCGAGCGACATTCAAGCGATCATGAGCAATCCGTTCGTGAAACTCGTCGCCGTGGCGGAGGTCGACCTCAGCCGCACGAAGCAGATCAAGGAGACGTATCCGGACGTTAAAATTTATCAGGACTGGCGCCAGCTCCTGGACAAAGAGGGCAAGAACCTGGACTCGGTCAACGTCTCCACGCCCGACCACATGCACGCTCCGATCGCGATGTCCGCCATGCAGCTGGGCAAGCACTGTTACTGCCAGAAGCCGCTCGCGCACGACATCTATGAAACCCGCATGCTCACCAACTATGCGCGGGAAAAGAAGCTGGTCACGCAGATGGGCATCCAGATCCATTCCTACAAAGTCTACCGTCAGGCCGCGCTCGTCGTGCAGAGCGGGATCATCGGCAAGGTGAAGGAAGTGCACACCTGGAGCAGCAAGAAGTGGGGCGACCTCGGCGCGCCGCCGGCCAAGTCCGATCCCATTCCGGCCGACTTCAACTGGGATCTCTGGCTGGGTAACGCTGCCGCACGCCCGTATGTCCAAGGGCACTACCATCCCGGCAACTGGCGCAAGCGGCTCGATTTCGGCACCGGCACGTTCGGCGACATGGGTTGCCACATCTACGACCCCGTCTTCAAGGCCCTCGCTCTCACCGCCCCTCTCTCCGTCCGCTCCGAAGGTCCCGCGCCCGACGCCTGGAACTGGTCGATCAACGCCAACATCCGCTACGTCTTTCCGGGCAATCAATTCACCGCCGACAAGACGGTCGCCGTCACGTGGTATGACGGCGATGCCCGCCCACCCGCCGAGATTCGCGCGCTGATTCTCGCGCCGCAGGATGATGCCACCGCGGTCACCTTCGACGACGCCGGCAAGGCGCAGAAGAAAAAACAGGGCGGCCCCAGCGAAGGTTCCATCGTGATCGGCACCGAAGGCGTGTTGCACATCCCGCACATTGCGGCGCCGAAGTTGTATCCAGTTGCCAAATTCAAAGACTACAAACTCCCCGACGCGGAGCAGAGCCACCACTGGTCCGTCTGGGCCGAGGCCTGCATGAACGGCGCGACCCAGGCGCCCGGCGCCCACTTCGATTACTCCGGCCCGCTCACGGAAGCGGTATTGCTCGGTAGCGTCGCCACGCGTTTTCCCCAGACGACGCTCAATTGGAACGCCGCCAAGCTGCAGTTCGACAACGAGAAATCCGCCAATCAATACGTGCGCCGCACGTATCGGAAGGGCTGGGAAGTCGCGGGGCTCTGATGGAAGGTGGAGCGGCTTGACCCCAAGCCGCTGGATTAGGGAATCCGGTCGCCACTGCGCGGTCGCATCTC